>NZ_VHLB01000048.1:0-67441 GCF_006547365.1 Myxococcus sp. AB056
CCGTAAAGTCGTCGGCTGGGCCATGGCTGGCCACCTCAAGACGGAGCTCGTCGTGCAGGCACTCGACATGGCTGTGGGGCAGCGTCAGCCCCAAAGCGTCGTGCACCACAGCGACCAAGGGACGCAGCTCGGATTCAAGCGGTCGTCGCAACGCCGTCTGGTTGAATTAAGTATAGATAAGAACTGAGAGCCTCGGCAGGTGTTTTCCAGCCAAGCGTCTTGCGTGGCCGGCTGTTGAGGGCAAGGGCGACAGTGGCCAACTCCGCACGAGAGTAGCGGGACAGGTCCGTCCCTTTCGGGAAGTACTGACGGAGCAGTCCGTTGGTGTTCTCGTTCGTGCCTCGCTGCCATGGACTGTGCGGGTCACAGAAGTAGATGGCCAAGCCCGTGTCGGCGCGCAGGAGGGCATGCTGAGCCATCTCGGCCCCTTGGTCCCACGTGAGTGTCCGGCGCATCCGCTCCGGCAACGTTGTGAGCGAGGAGGTGATGGCACCTCGGACCGCTTCGGAACCATGTCCTGCCAGCGCAGGGCCGTTCTTGACGCGAGGTTGGCCGTGGGCGTCCATGCGTGGCAGATGCAGCAGCAGCGTAAACCGCGTGGTGCGCTCGACCAGCGTGCCAATGGCGGAGCTGCCCAGCCCCAAGATGAGATCACCTTCCCAGTGTCCCGGCACTCGGCGGTCCGTGATTTCGGGGGGACGCTGGCTGAGTCTGCATTCGGCGCCGACAAATTTCTTGCCGTGCGTACGGGTCCGCGCCCTCGGCACACGCAGTGCCCGCCCAGTTCGCAGGCAGCTGACCAGTTCGCGTCGCAGTGCGCCGCGGTTTTGTACGTAGAGAGCCTGGTAGATGGCCTCGTGGGATACCCTCATCGACGCATCCACGGGGAAGTCCACTCGAAGCCTGTTGGCAATCTGCTCTGGACTCCAGGCGGTCGCCCAACGGCGGTCTTTTCGTGGCCCGTGGCGCCGCCCCTTCCATCGCACTTCTGGGCCGGGCACTGCCGCCCCGTCAGTAGCGGTAAGTACTCCGGCCAGTCGCTCCTGCACGTACCTTCGCAGCGCGCCGTTCGCGGCCAGCTTCGCGACCTTTGGGCGTCGTGCACGTCGGTCCGCGTGCCACTGGGCGGTCGTAGCGCGATACTCCAGGGCACCGCCACGAGTTGCCGCATTACGACGCAACTCCCTCGAGATGGTCGAGGGTGAACGACGGAGCCGGCGAGCTATCGCGCGAATCCCAACGTGCTGGGCGTGCAAAATCGCGACTTCTTCTCGCTCGGCAAACGACAGGTACCGCCCCGACAGCGGGGCCAGACTTCTTGACGGCATGCCTCCACTCTCTCGGAACCACCTGCATCCCACCACCGGAGATACGCCGGCCACCCTTCCAGCATCTTCGCTCGAAAGTCCGCGGGCGATTGCTTCCCAGAATCGTTGTCGGTGCTCACGCCTTCCCACCGGCGGACGCCCAGGCGACGACATAGGCGGGCGTCCAGCACGGTCAGCCCGTCGACTCTTGTTGTTCCCCATCGCAACTCCTCAACGTCGAGTGTTGCGACGACCCGTTGAATCCACCCAGTACACCTCGATTGGCTTCGGGCTTCGGTGCAAGGAAGCCGGCGTGCGCCCATCCATGGGCAGCGTCGGCGACGCGTACGATAACGCGATGTGTGAAAGCTTCTTCGCCACGCTCGAGTGCGAACTGCTCGCACGCCGCCGCTTCACGTCTCACGCCGAGGTGCGGATGGCAGTCTTCCGCTTCATCGAGGGCTGGTACAATCCGCTCCGGCGCCACTCCGCGCTCGACTACGAGTCACCCGCTGGTTACGAGAAGAAGCACCGCGCTGTTGCTTGAGGGCGCAAGCGCGGAACGCTCTGCGGAACCGGGGCAACTTCAAACACTCTCTTGAATGGGGACACTTTCCGCGAGTGGCCCCGCGGTCGGCCTTGTCCGCATTGCCCATCTCCTGGCCTAGCGTGCTCCCTTCTCTGGTGCCCCAAGGGCAGACTTGAGCTTCTCATTGTGGTAAGTTGCGGTGTATGAACCTAAGTCTGCGCGCAGTTGGAGTGCTCGGTTTGGCGACGACCTCGTTGGGATGTGTCTCTTACAGCTATACCCGGACGACCAATGCGGTAGCAGAGGCAAAGCCCGCGACGTGCCAGCCTGAGGCGCTTACCATCCGGCCAGAGCGCTCTTTCGTCGAGCTAGGCGTGCTTGAGCCCGTAGGCTTTTATACCCGGTCGATTGGTCGCTTCCTTGAGGATGTTGGCCCTCAGGTCTGCGCGGCAGGGGGCGACGCAGTTCTTGCCCAGATGGATGGGAGTGGCCAGATTATTCGCGGCACGATCATTCGCTTCAATCAGGTCGATGCCGCTCCCGCTACCCCTTGATTTGCTATGCCGAGGGGTTGCGAAAGTCATGTGGTGGGGGCAATTCATGACTCCAGCGTGTGCGTTGTCCTGGTGAGCACCACCGGACTGGGACGTGCCATGCTTAGCGGCTGCTGAGGGGCGTAGCGGATGTTCTCCGGCGGCAGGTAGACCCACGTTGGGACGCCGGCAATCCGCCGCTGGGTGCGTTGGAATCCCAGGCGTCGGAGGGAGCGGCCGATGTCGAGGCGCACGCCGCGCGGAATCTGCCCAGGCGTCGTGAGGAGAAGCGCGTCGCGGGCCACCAGCTCCGTCGTCACCTCGTTGCGCTTCTCGGGCGGCACGCTCAACACCCACTGGAGGATGGTGTCGTCCGGTCCTCCGTCCGTCTCGCTTCGCTCCTGCGCGTGACTCTCCGCGCGCTGGGCCTGCTCCTCTTCAAGCCACCACTTCTCACCCATCTGGAAGCGCGCTACGGCCTCCGCCCAGAGCTGGCCTCTGTCACGCTTGAGTCCTTCGATGTCGATGCGCGTGCACCGTACCGGCCACCAGCGGCGGTAGCCGCTCGCGTCCGCGCGCAGGTACTCCAGGGAATTGGTCGTCCCGACGAAGACGCAGCGGCGCGGCGTCTTCACTGTGACGCGCCCGTAGGGTGGCCGGTAGGTGTCCTCGTTGCGCGCAGTGATGGGGCGTAACCCCTCGGAAGTATTGGCGGTAGGGCACGGGAATCGAACTCGCCAGGGACGCCTCTCGGCGCCCCTCACCGGTTTTGAAGACCGGGCCGGCCACCAGGTCCGGAGTCCCTACCGTCTGCGATTACGCCGAACCCTCCGGACCCCGTCAACCTGGGGCCACGGGCTCACCGGGTCTTCTTCTGCGCACGTTCCGCCTTCAACCCCGGCAAGCCCCTCACGAGCGTCGTCACCAGCACCTGCGTCAGCTCCTCCGCGTGCGTGCCCGGAAACCCCGTGCACGTGAGCCTCAAGCTCACGATGCCGTGAACCCCCGCCCACAGCACCTCCGCGAGCTGCTCCGGCTTCGTGCCTTCCGCCAGCCTCCCGGCCGCCAGCAGGTCCACGAACACCTGCACCAGCACCCCGAAGGACCTCGGCCCCGCGCCCTCCGGGTGGTCCCCGAATAGCGCGGTGGAGAGCTTCGGGTCCTCCATAAAGATCAGCCGGTACGTCTCCGGGTGCTCCAGGCCAAAGCGAACGTAGGCCTCCGCCAGCTTGGGCAACCGCTCCAGCGGGTCCTCCACCTGGGCCGCGGGCTCCAGCATGGCCAGCAGGTCCTGGAAGCCGCGCACGCACAGCTCCTTCGCGATGGCCTCCCGGTTCTCGAAGTGGAGGTAGAGCGTCGCCGGCGCGTATTCCACCGCGTCCGCCAGCTTGCGCATCGAGAGGGCAGGGAAGCCCTCCTTCACCACGATGTCCCGGGCGACTCGCAGAATCTGCTCGCGCAGCTCCGCCCGCTGTCGCTCCTTCCGCTCCGCAATCCCCATGCTCCCAGTGTAGGCCTTGACCCACTGAACGCCCAGCAGTAGATGAACGGTGTTCATGAGCGGTGTTCACAAACCACTCGCCGTTCGGAAGAGGGACCAGGACATGGGCACGGTCGCGTTGTTCGGCGCCACGGGCGTCGTCGGACACAGCATCGCGCAGGCGCTGCGGGGGCAGGGGCGGGGCTACCGCGTGGTGGGACGCTCCCGGGAGGGACTCCAGCGGGAGTTCGGGGCGGACCCGCAGGCGGAGATCGTCACCTGGAATCCCGACGACATCGCCTCCATCCAGGCCGCGGCCCGGGGCGTCCAGACGCTCGTCTATCTGGTCGGCGTGCCTTATTGGCAGTTCCACCTCCACCCGGAGCTGATGAAGCGCACGCTCGACGCCGCCATTGCCGAGGGCGTGGAGCGCATCGTCTTCATCGCCAGCGTGTACCCCTACGGCCGGCCGCGCACGGACGTCGTCAACGAGTCCCACCCCCGCGTGCCGCACACGAACAAGGGCCGCTTGCGCAAGGCTCAGGAGGACCTGCTGCTCGCGGCGGACAAGGCGGGCTCCATCCAAGTCACCATCCTCCGCCTGCCGGACTTCTACGGCCCGGGCGTGGAGAACAGCTTCCTCCACCGCGCCTTCGTCGCCGCCTCACAGGGCAAGCGCGCCCAGCTCATCGGCCCCATCGACACGCCCCACGAGTTCGTCTTCGTACCCGACGTGGGCCCCACCGTGACGGCGCTCATGGGCCATCCGGGCGCCTACGGCCGCTTCTGGAACCTCGGGGGCGCGGGCGTCACCTCCCAGGCGGCCCTGGTGGAGGACATCTACGCCCAGGCCGGCCACCCCGCGAAGTACTCAGTGCTGGGGCCGGGGATGGTGCGCCTCATCGGCCTCTTCAGCCCGTTCATGCGCGAGCTGGGGGAGATGCACTACCTGCACACCTCGCCCGTCATCATGGACGACTCGGCGTTGAGGGCGCTGCTCGGCGACATCCGGAAGACGCCGTACCGTGACGGCATCCGCCAGACGCTCGCGGCGCTCAGTCCAGCCCCCGTTGCCACAGGTCATCCTCATCCAGTCCCATGAGGTGACCGACCTCGTGCATGACGGTGATGCCAATCTGCTCGATGAGCTCCTCGCGGGTGCGGGCGAAGCGCTCCAGGTTCTTCTGGTACAGCACGATGGACGCGGGGACGTGGTCGAACGCGTTCGTCACGCTGCGCTCGCCCACCGCCAGGCCGCGGAACACCCCGAGGATGCTCGGTGACAGGGGAGGGTCCTCACCCAGCAGGTCCTCATCCGCCGGCAGGTCCTCCACCGCGATGGTGACGTTGTCCAGGTACTGCTTCGCGTGGCCGGGCAGGGACTGCACCGCGGCCTCCACCGCGCGGTCGAACTCGGCCTCGCCCAGCTCCACCGGCGGGAAGAACTCCGTCGGCACCAGCGCCTGGGCCTTGGCGAAGCGACGCTGGGCCTCCTTCTCGTCGCCCCGGCGCTCCGCCATCAGCCCCAGGTACTGGTGAGCCCAGGCCTCGTCGGGCGTATCCTGCAGCACCTTGTCGAAGGCGCCCTTCGCGTCGTCGAAGCGGCACAGCTCGAACAGGGCGATGCCCCGCTCCAACTGCGCGTCCACCGAGTGCGGCATGTGCCCCAGCGCCGCGTCCAGGCTCGCCAGAGCCGCGCGGCACTCGCCCACCTGGTTCAGGCCCATGCCCTCCAGGAGGAGGAACTCGTAGAGCAGCTCCACGTCGCCGGCCTTCTGCGCCAGGCGCTTGCCCTTCGCGCAGAAGCCCAGGCCTTCCTCCACGGCCTCCCGGTCCTCGCCCGCGCGGCAGATGAGGCAGTCCACGGTGCCCAGGAGCACCTCCAGGTCGTCCGGGGACACCCTCAGCGCTGCGCCGAAGGCCCGGCCGGCTTCCTCCAGGCGGCCCAGCTCCACCAGGGCGGCGGCGCGCATGTGCAGGGCGTCCACCGAGTCCGGGGCCTGGGCCAGGCTGCGGTCGGCGGCGGCCAGGGCCGCCTCGAAGTCGCCCGTCTCGAAGGCCTCTGCTGCCGCGTCCAGCGCCTCCATCCCGCTCACCCCCGTTCGCTTCGACGTCCGCATCCCCATGGGGCCGCGACATATGAAGCCGCGCACTTCGTTGTCAACGCCGCGCACGGCTGCTACGTTCCTTGGCCCGTCCTGGTGCGGCGCTCAGTCCCGTGAACATCCTTGTCGTCGACGACGATCTCGAACTCTGCACGATGCTCTCTCGCTTCTTGGAGATGCATGGGTTCACGGTCTACTCGGCGTCCGACGCGCTCCAGGCGCTCGACGTGCTGGAACGCAACCAGGTCAGCATGGTCATCACCGACTACGTGATGCCCCATATGGACGGCATCCAGTTCACGGAGATGCTCAAGGCGGACCCCCGTTTCCAGAGCGTCCCGGTGCTGCTGATGACGGGCAGCGAGGACGGCTCGGTGACGGACCGCGGCCTGCGCAAGGGCGTAGCCCTGACGCTCCACAAGCCCCTGGACATGGGCCAACTGCTCACCCTGGTCCGCTTCGCGCAATAGCCCACGGCGCCCCTCCCGGCAGGGTGCCTCGGGCCGTCCGCTCGCCTACACGCCCACCCTTCCTGGTTGACATCGTTCGGGCGGCCCTTATGTTGGCGCTCGCCATGGCCGAGTGCTAACGGCCCGTGTCGTATCAGTAAAATCCCCCAGTGAATTCAGGAGGTTGCGATGGCAGCGAAGGAGATTTTCTTCCATCAGTCCGCGCGTGAGGCCATCCTGCGCGGCGTCCGCACCCTGTCGGACGCGGTCGCGGTGACCCTCGGCCCCAAGGGCCGTAACGTGGTCATCGAGAAGAGCTTCGGCTCCCCCACGATCACCAAGGACGGCGTCACCGTCGCCAAGGAGATCGACCTCGAGAACAAGTTCGAGAACATGGGCGCGCAGATGGTGAAGGAGGTCGCGTCCAAGACCTCCGACAAGGCCGGCGACGGCACCACCACCGCCACGGTGCTGGCGCGCGCCATCTATGAGGAGGGCCTCAAGCTGGTGGCCGCCGGCCACAGCCCGATGGACCTCAAGCGCGGCATCGACAAGGCCGTCGAGGTCGTCGTGGGCGAGCTGAAGAGCCTGTCCAAGCCCACCGCCGACAAGAAGGCCATCACCCAGGTGGGGACCATCTCCGCCAACGGCGATGAGACCATCGGCGCCATCATCGCGGACGCGATGGAGAAGGTCGGCAAGGAGGGCGTCATCACCGTCGAGGAGGCGAAGGGCCTCGAGACGACGCTCGACGTGGTCGAGGGCATGCAGTTCGACCGCGGCTACGTGTCCCCGTACTTCGTGACCAACCGCGAGCGGATGGAGGCCGTCCTGGACGACCCCTACATCCTCATCAGCGAGAAGAAGGTCTCGTCGATGCAGGACATGATTCCGCTGCTCGAGCAGGTGGCCCGCTCCGGCAAGCCGCTGCTCATCATCGCCGACGACATCGAGGGCGAGGCCCTGGCCACCCTGGTGGTCAACAAGATCCGCGGCGTGCTGAACGTGTGCGCGGTGAAGGCCCCCGGCTTTGGTGACCGCCGCAAGGAGATGCTGCAGGACATCGCCGTCCTCACCGGCGGCACGGTGGTCAGCGAGGACCTGGGCCACAAGTTCGAGACGCTGTCGCTGACCGACCTGGGCCGCTCCAAGCGCGCCACGGTGGACAAGGACAACACCACCATCGTGGACGGCGTGGGCACGAAGGCGGCCATCGAGGGCCGCATCAAGCTCATCCGCACGCAGATTGACTCCGTCACCAGCGACTACGACCGCGAGAAGCTCCAGGAGCGTCTGGCGAAGCTGGTGGGCGGCGTGGCCGTCATCAACGTCGGCGCGGCCACCGAGACGGAGATGAAGGAGAAGAAGGCCCGCGTGGAGGACGCGCTGCACGCGACCCGCGCGGCCGTCGAAGAGGGCATCGTCCCTGGCGGCGGCGTGGCCTACCTCCGCGCGCTGCCCGCGCTGGAGAAGCTGAAGCCGGGCGGTGAGCAGGACTTCGGCGTGGCCATCATCCGCCGTGCGCTCCAGGAGCCGCTGCGGAAGATTGCCAGCAACGCCGGCGTCGAGGGCGCCGTGGTCATCAACAAGGTCCGCGAGGGCACCGGCGCGTTCGGCTACAACGCCCGCACGGAGGTCTACGAGGACCTGGAGAAGGCCGGCGTCATCGACCCGACGAAGGTGGAGCGCACCGCGCTGCAGAACGCCGCCTCCGTCGCCTCGCTGCTGCTGACCACCGAGGCCATGGTCGCCGAGCGCCCGAAGGGCAAGGCCAAGGGCGGCGGCGCTGGCGCCGGCATGCCGGACTACGGCGGCGACGACATGGACTACTGAGCCGCTCCGGAGGGCTCGGGACGTGAGTCCCGGGCCGTCTGGGCCTCGGCAGTCAGCGGCCCCGGATGCCTCGTCAGGAGGCGCCGGGGCCGTTGTCGTTCCAGCGGGGGCTGCCTGGCGGTCAGGGCACGCGGCCCACGACGCCGCCGGTGCCGCTCTCCTGCGACGTGTAGAGCAGGGTGTCGCCGTCCACCAGCAGGCCACCGGGCCCCACGCCCTCTGGGCCCACGGGCTCCAGGGCGCCGGGCGTGCAGGTGCTCACGCGGCGGAGGAAGCCCGTGCCGCCGGTGCTGACGTCCTTGAAGTAGAGCGTGCCATTCAGCTCCACCGGGAAGGCGGGCCCCTGGAGGCCCGTGGCCACGACTTCCGCCGCGCCGCCCTCGCGGGGCAGGCGCAGCACGCGGCCGTTTCCGCCGCCTCCTTCGGTGACGAGGAAGTGCGTGGGCGTGACTTCCAACGAGGTGCCGGCGGTGATGGTGCCGTCGCGCAGCGTGGCCGGGGCACTGCCGTCCAGCGGCACGCTGTAGAGGCCGGGGCTCTCTCCCGCGGCAACCAGGAACCACACGTCCTGGCCCACCACGCGGGCTCCCCGCACCTGCGTGTAGCCCGTGCCGGCGTAGAGCTCCTGGCGGTTGCCGCCCGAGGCGTCCACGCGCACCAGCCGGCGGTGCGACGTCGCGATGACCACCACGTCCCGGTCACCCATCCGCGCGGGCAGGACGTCCGTGCCGCCAATGGTGACGTTGTTCACCGTGGCATCGAGCGGCCGTGCGTCCTTCGTTCCCGTCGCCTTGTCCACCCGCCACAGCCCGTCCAGGTCGAGCACGTAGACGGAGTCCGCCACCACGGCGATGGCATCCGGCGCCCGGAAGCCCGTGGCCACGGACACCGCGTCACCGCCCGCGCGTGGCAGCCGGAGGAGCCGCCCGGGGCCCGGCTGGGGCTGCTGCGGATTCAGGGAGTGGGACTCGGCGATGTAGAGGTCCGTTTCGTCCGCCGCGAGCCTGCGGGGCGTGTTCAACCCGGTGAGCAGTGGGGTGCCCGGACCCGAGGCCAGTGGCTCGCAACCCGCGTCGCCGCTGCCCGCATCGTCTGTCCCGGTGCCCGCGTCGTCTGTCCGGGTGCCCGCGTCGCCACGGCCCGCGTCCGGCCCGTCCTGCAGCGGAGGCTTGTCGGAGGAGCAAGCAACACCCAGCAGCAGGACGGACAGGAGCGCGAGTCTCATGGGGCCTCTCGTTTGAATGCGCGGTTCAACTCTCGGCTGAGCGCCGACGCGTCGGACATCAGCTTGGGAAGGCACGCGGCGGCGCCCGCACGCAGGGACTCCAGCGCCGTCTCCATGGTGAGGTGCTCGGCCAGCACCACGAAGGGCGCGCCCTGGGCCAGCGCCTTGCCCAGCTCCAGCGCCTTGCGCCCGTAGGCGGGCGTGAAGTCCCAGCTCACCACCACGCCCGCGGGCGGCTCCAGCGCGGCCAGCTCCGTCGTCGTCAGGATGCGCGCCTCCAGTCCCACCAGGGACAGGGCGTGGGTGATTTGTGCCGCCGCCGCCGGGTTGTCCTCCAGCACGTCCACCCGGCGCATCGCGGGGTTCGTCTCCAGCGGCGCGGGGACGGGCTTCCGGGCCAGCGTGGAGCGCAGCAGGGCGCGCACCTCGCGGATGTCGTCGAAGGGCTTGAGCAGGTAGTCCACCACGCCCAGCTCCAGCGCCTGCTGCGTCGTCACCAGCGACGGGTAGCCCGTCATCAGGATGACGCGCGAGTCCGTGTGCAGCCGCCGCGCCTGCTGCGCCAGCTCCAGGCCGGACATGCCGGGCAGGTTCTTGTCGGTGACGATGAGGTCCACCGGCGCCTGTTGCAGCAGGTCCAGGGCCTCCTCGCCGCTTGCCGCTTCGATGATCTCGCACTCCTTGCCCATCAGGTCGCGGAAGACCATGCGGATGATGATTTCGTCGTCCACCACCAGGACCCGGTGCTTCTGCGTGGGCGGCGCGTCCGTCGCGGGGAAGAGCACGCGGAACACGGTGGCCGGGGGCGGGACGTCGCGAATGACGCCCTGCGGGGCCAGCTCGAGGCGCGCGTGGTGCTCGCGGGCGATGCGCTGGCACACCGACAAGCCCAGTCCAGTGCCTCGCTTGTTGGCGGTGATGTAGGGCTCGAAGATGCGCGCTCGCAGCTCCTCGGGGATGCCCGGACCCCAGTCCGCCACGTAGAGGGCGGGGGAGGGGCCCTCCATCGTGAGCACCACCTTCACCCGGCCGCGCCCCGCCATGGCGTCGCGCGCGTTGTTGAGCAGGTTCAGGGTGAGCTGCTCGATGAGGCGCGCGTTGCCCTGGATGGTGATGTCCTCCGGGGCCTCCACCTCCAGGGAGATGCGCGAGGAGTCCGGGTTGATGCTGAAGTGCTTCGCCGCCGCCCAGATGGGGGCCGCCAGGGAGAGGCGCTGTTGGGACGCCGGTCGCTCGCTCGACAGGCGGATGAAGTCGGAGACGATCTGCTCCATCCGCTCCACCTGGGCCAGCAGCAGGCGCAGGGGCCCGGGGGCGGCGCCGTCCTCCGCGAGCAGTTGGGCGTAGGCCTTCACGCCGAGCAGCGGTTGTCGCAGCTCGTGCAGCACCTCCGCCGCCAGCTGTGAGGTCTGTGCTCCCGCACGTTGCAGTGCCGCCGCCGCTGTTCGCGCGGCCGTCAGGTCCCCTGCCTCCACGGCCTGGAGCAGTTGGGCGAGCGGCACGGGTGTTTCCATGTGACGAGCATGGCGGAGGCAACCGCTTGTACGCAACGCACCTGGAGGGAATCCGTTGACCCGGACCGTGCCGGCGCGGATGCTGGCCGCGTTCTCATCGCACCGTCCGGAAATCCGGATATCGCGACACCGGCCTCGGGAGGGCCTTCATGCCGCAGACCAACCCGTTCCACTCGCTGGTCCCCCGCAAGATGACGGACACTGAGCTGGCCCGCTCCATCCGTCTCAACATCGAGGCGGAGCTGGACGCCATCAACCTCTACGCGGCCCATATCGACGCGACGGACAACGAGGACGCCAAGGCCATCCTCCAGCACGTCATGGACGAGGAGCGCGAGCACGCCGCCCTCTTCTGGGAGCTCATCGCCCGGTTGGATCCAGAGCAGGCCGCGCACGCGAAGGAGGCCGTGGAGAAGTACCGGCTCATCACCTCCGGCGCGTCGCACGAGGCCGTGGAGGCCGTGGGCAAGGAGGGCGCGGCGCCGTCTCCGGCGGACGTCACCCCGGAGAAGCGCCTCACCGTGGGCAGCCTGCGCCGGTAGCCGTCAGGACGCGGAGTGGGCCTGCCGGCGCTCGGCCGGTGGGGCCTCCAGGTCCTTCGCCGCCATGTAGACGACGTTCCGCGAGCCCCGCTTGCCGCGGTACATGGCCCGGTCCGACAGGTCCAACAGCGTGGCCTTGTCCTGGGCGTGCTCGGGGAAGCTGGCCACGCCGATACACGTGGTGAGCTTGAGCGACAGGCCTTCGCGCGCCAGGAAGTTGTGCGTCTCCATGGTGCGCCGGATGCGCTCGGCCACCTTGAGCGCGCCGCCGGAGTCGGTGTTGCGCAGCACCACCACGTATTCGTCCCCGCCGTAGCGCGCGACGACGTCGTGGTCTCTCACGCAGCCCTTCACCACGCGCGCCGCCTCCACCAGCACCTTGGAGCCCACGAGGTGGCCATGGGTGTCGTTGATGGACTTGAAGTGGTCCAGGTCCAGGAACAGCAGGCTGAAGGTGCGCTGTGACTGGAGCGCGTCCTGGACCTCGCGGTCCACCACCAGGTGCAGGTAGCGGGTGTTGAACAGGCGCGTGAGGTCGTCGACGTACGCCAGGTCCTCCACCGCGGCGAAGCGGCCGAGGTTGCGCAGCGCGAGCGCCCAGTTGCGCACCAGGAAGCTGGCCGTCTCGCCCGCCCACTCCGCGCCCGTGCCGCCGAAGAAGAGCACCGCGTGTCCCAGCACGGCGTCGCCCTCCAGCGCGGGGAAGGAGACGGCGCGAGGGAAGGGCGCGTCCAGGCCGTCCAGTTCGCGCGGACCGCGTTCGTTCGTCAGGCGTTCGATGAGCTCGGCGATGAGCGGCTCTTCCAGCGCGGTGGACAGGCCGCTGGTGCCGTGGCGCCGCAGCGCGAAGGCGGAGTCGCGCTCCAGCAGGACCACGGCGCTGGCGGAGGCCATGCTCTGCAGCGCGCTGGCGGTGGCCGCGGCCAGCTTCTCGCGGTCCAGGGTGGTGGCGATGCGTTGCCCCGCCTCCAGCATGGCCACATGGCGGCGCAGCGACGCGTTCTCCTGCATCAGGTCGCGCGTGGTGAGCGCGCGGCGCACGGCGTGCTGCAGCGCCTCCGGGGCCACCGGCTTGACGAGGTACTCCGCGGCGCCGCTCTTGATGGCGCGCACGGCGGGGTCCACCTTCTCCAGGCCGGTGATGACCACCACCTCCACGCCCGGGTGGTGTTCCCGCACGTGCCGCAGGACCTCCATGCCGTCGCCACCGGGGAGGATGAGGTCCGTCACCACCGCGTCGAAGCGGTCGCCCGCGAGTGCTTCCTTTGCCTCTTGTAGCGTGCCCACCGCCGTGACGGCGTGTCCCACGGCGGTGAGGTAGTCGCCGTACAGGGTGCGGGCGATCTTTTCGTCGTCGACGAGGAGGATTCGCGCCATCTCCCATCGGCTTAGCACCAACCGATGGAAGGCTGCTAGGGTCGGCCCCCGTGTCCCCCTTCGAAAGCGGCCGTCGGCTCTGCCTTCTCGTTGAGGCCGGGGAAACCCGTTACGCCGTGGAAGCGACGTCTGTCATGGAAGTAGCGATGCCGGGCGCCAACGGCAGCAGCCTGCGGGGTGTGCTGGAGGTGAAGGACCTCTGCGCGCTGCTGGGCGGGCCGCCCGAGGAAGGCCCGGGCATGGTGGTGGTGCTCGACGTGAGTCCCACCCTGGCGGTGCGCGTGCGCTCCGTGGTGGAGGTGGCGGACGTGGCCCGCGCGCCGTTCTTCCTGCTGCCACCGGGACTGGCGGACTCGCTGGCGCCGCTGAGCCGGGGCGCGGTGCTGCACAAGTCGCGGCTGTACCTGGAGCTCATCGCGGAGGCGCTGCCGCACCGGGTGGGGTCGATGTCGCCGGCGGTTGCCGCCCGGCCCGTGCACTGGGCGGAGGCGGCTCCGGATCGCGCGCTCGTCTTCGAGTCTCAGAGCCGACTGTTCGGAGTTCCCCTGGGCCTGGTGTCGCAGGTCATCAGCCGGGGAGAGGCCTTCTGCGTCCTGCCCGTGCCGAGTGGACCGGTGGCCGGTATTTTTCCGCATGATCAGGTGCTGTGGCCTGTCTGCTCGGTCCCCGCGTTGTTGGGGGAAGCGCCCATCCCGGAGTCCTTCATCGTCCTCACGGAGCTGGCCGGGCGGAACGTGGGGCTGACGGCCACGCGGGTGCTCGGCGTCATGCAACGATTCGAGCCGGACGACACCGCGGGGAGCTTCCGTGCTCCCGGGTTGAGCGAGCCTGTGGCGTTCCTGGACCTGCAACGCATGTTTTCTTGATCGTCCCAGAGGGCAACTCGTAAGCTGCCCCGCTTGTCAGACTGCCGCGAGTCAACCCTCGTGGCGGGAATCACCAACGAATTCAGGGGAGTGGATGCTCCCCGAGGCCCGAACCGATGCCCAAGAATCTGCTGGTCGCCGATGACTCGCTCACCATCCGCAAGGTGATCGGGATGATCTTCGCGACCGAGGACTTTCAGGTGACCGCGGTGGACAACGGGCTGGACGCCATCTCCCGCACCCGCGAGCTGCGTCCGGACGTCGTCCTCGCGGACGTCATGATGCCGGGCAAGAGCGGCTATGAGGTCTGCGAAGCGCTGAAGAACGACCCGGCCACCCAGGGCATCCCGGTGGTGCTGCTGGCCGGCACGTTCGAAGCGTTCGACGAGAATCGCGCTCGCGCCGCCCGCGCTGATGACCACGTCACCAAGCCCTTCGAGAGCCAGGTGCTGCTCGACAAGGTGAAGGCGCTGGTCGGCCAGAAGTCCAACACGATGCCCGCGTCGGCCGCCACGCAGGTGCGCCACGCGCCTCCTCAGCCCGCCTCGGCGCCCGCGCCCGTCGCCGCCGCTGCTCCGCCGGGGGCTCGTCCCGCGCCTCCGCCGGGCGCTCGTCCGGGTGTTCCTCCGGGGCCGGGCGTGCCGCGTCCGCCGGGTGCGGGTGTGCCGCCGCCGGGCGCGCGTCCTCCGGGACCTGGGATGCCGCCGGGCATGGCGCGTCCTCCGGGGCCGGGCATGCCGCCGCCGGGTGCTCCGGGCGCGCCGCGTCCTCCGGGACCTGGGATGCCGCCGGGCATGGCGCGTCCTCCGGGGCCGGGCATGCCTCCGGGCGCGCGTCCTCCGGGGCCTGGGATGCCTCCGGGTGCCCGTCCGGGTGTGCCGCCTCCGCCGGGTGGTCCCGCGCCGGGTCTTCCGCCGCGTCCGGGAATGCCGCCGGGCGCCGTGGCGCGTCCGGGTGTGCCGCCTCCGCCGGGTGGTCCCGCGCCGGGTGGCTTCGCGCGTCCGCCGGTTGGCGCGCCGCAGCCTCCTCCTGGGGCGGCGCCGCAGCCCGCCGCACGGGGCAGGGATCCGTTCGGTCTGGGTGCGCCCGCGCCCGCCGCGGCCCAGCCGTCGATCAGCATCGAGGACTCGCTGCCCGACCAGGGTGACGCCGAGGAGATCTCGCTGGACATCGCCACCCCCGCGCCCGTCGCGGCCAGGCCGGCGAGCGCCCGCGCGCCTGCCGCAGATGGGGGCGAGGCCCTGCTGCGCGAGGCGCTTTCGAAGGCTTCCCGCGAGGTCATCGAGAAGATTGCCTGGGAGGTGGTACCGCAGCTCGCGGAGACCATCATCCGTGAGGAGCTCGAGCGGCTCATCAAGGACCGAGAGACCCAGCACTGAGGCGCCTGGCGCCGTAACCTCCTGACCTTTTGCCGGCCCCGGTCTCCGGGGCCGGCCGTTTTCAATGACCGATACCACTGAACTTTCGAAGGCCTACGAGCCCACCGAGGTCGAGGCTCGCCGCTACGCATTCTGGCTGGAGCGCAACTACTTCCGCGCCGAGGCGCCTTCCGACAAGCCGCCGTTCTCCATGGTGCTGCCGCCGCCCAACGTCACGGGCAGCCTGCACATCGGTCATGCGCTGACGGCCACCATCCAGGACATCCTCATCCGCTGGAAGCGGATGAGCGGCTTCAACGCCCTGTGGCTCCCTGGTACGGACCACGCCGGCATCGCCACGCAGATGGTGGTGGAGCGGGAGCTGAAGCAGACGGAGGGCAAGAGCCGCCACGACCTGGGCCGCGAGGCCTTCCTCGAGCGCGTCTGGGAGTGGAAGGGCAAGTTCGGCGCTCGTATCGGCGAGCAGCACCGCTACCTGGGCGCGTCCCTGGACTGGAGCCGCGAGCGCTTCACCATGGACGAGCAGTCCTCCGCCGCGGTGCGCGAGGTCTTCGTCCGGCTGTACGAAGAGGGCCTGATGTACCGGGCCCAGAAGCTCATCAACTGGTGTCCTTCGTGCCACACGGCGCTTAGCGACCTGGAAGTGGAGCACCAGGAGAAGAACGGCTCCATCTGGCACATCCGCTACCCGGTGAAGGACACCGACCGCACGCTCACCGTGGCCACCACGCGCCCGGAGACGATGCTGGGCGACACCGCCGTGGCCGTCCACCCGGAGGACGAGCGCTACCAGGACCTGATTGGCAAGCACGTGGTGCTGCCGCTCAGCGGCCGCGAGATTCCCATCATCGCGGACGCCGAACTGGTGGATCCGAAGTTCGGCACCGGCGTGGTGAAGGTCACGCCCGCGCACGACTTCAACGACTACCAGACGGGCCTGCGTCACAAGTTGCCGATGCTGTCCATCTTGGACGAATCGGCCCGGATGACGAAGGAGACCGGCAAGTACGCCGGCCTGGATCGCTTTGAGGCGCGCAAGCAGGTGCTGGCGGACCTCCAGGAGCAGGGGCTGCTGGAGAAGGAGGAGCCGCACAAGCTGTCCGTCGGCACGTGCCAGCGCAGCACCACGGTGGTGGAGCCGCGCCTGTCGCCGCAGTGGTTCGTGAAGATTGAACCGCTGGCGAAGCCGGCCATCGAGGCGGTGGAGCAGGGCCGCACGAAGTTCGTCCCCGAGTCATGGACGAACACCTACTTCCACTGGATGCGCAACATCCACGACTGGTGCGTCAGCCGCCAGCTCTGGTGGGGCCACCAGATTCCTGCGTACTACTGCACCGCGTGCAGCCCTCGGTTGGGGGACGACACCGACCTGCCGCTTGATTCCGCGACGGTGAAGGTGGGCGGCGTGGACTTCGCGCGCGCGGAGCCGATTGTCGCGCGTGAGCAGCCCTCATCCTGCCCGAAGTGCGGCGGCGCCACGTTCATCCAAGACCCGGACGTGCTGGACACGTGGTTCTCGTCCGCGCTGTGGCCCTTCTCCACGCTGGGCTGGCCGCGCAACACGCCGGAGCTCCAGACGTTCTACCCGACGTCCGTCATGGAGACGGGCCACGACATCATCTTCTTCTGGGTCGCCCGGATGATGATGATGGGCCTGCACTTCATGGGGGATGTGCCCTTCCGCACCGTGTACCTGCACGCGATGGTGCGCGACGAAAAGGGCGAGAAGATGTCGAAGACGAAGAAGAACGTCATCGACCCCTTGGACGTCATCCTCGGCGCCCCCGCGGACAAGCTTGAGCCGACGCTCAGGAACAAGTTCCCGCAGGGCATGCCTGCCTTCGGCGCGGACGCGCTGCGCTTCACGCTCGCGTCGCTCACCCAGCAGGGCCGGGACATCAAGCTGTCCATGGACCGGATGGCTGGCTACAAGGCCTTCTGCAACAAGCTGTGGAACGCCAGCCGCTTCGCCCTGATGAACATGGGCGAGTTCACGCTGGATGAGCGTCCGCTGAAGGAGCGTCCGTTGACGCTGGCGGACCGCTGGATTCTCTCGCGGCTCCAGCGCGCCACCACCGAGGCCCGCGCCTCGCTGGAGACGTACGGCTTCGCCGAGGCGGCGTCCACGCTGTACCAGTTCCTGTGGGCCGAGTTCTGCGACTGGTACATCGAGCTGGCGAAGGGCTCGCTCTACGGCACCGATGAGCAGGCGAAGGACTCCGCGCGCGCGGTGCTGGTGTACTCGCTGGATCGCATCCTGCGGCTGCTCCACCCGTTCATGCCGTTCATCACCGAGGAGATCTGGCAGAAGCTGCCGATGTCCCGGTCGGTGGACAGCATCATGATCGCGTCGTACCCGGAGCCCGACGCGGACCTGGTGGACGAGGCCGCCGAGGCGGAGATGGCCCCGGTCATCGCCTCCATCGAGGGCCTGCGCACCATCCGCGGCGAGAGCAACCTGTCGCCCGCGACGAAGGTGAAGGCGGTGGTGCAGAGCCCGGACGCTCGCACTCGCGAGCTGCTGGAGCGCTGGCGCGCGTACCTGATGCCGCTGGCCGGCCTGTCCGACGTGGAGATTGGCGCGCCTGGCACCAAGCCGCCGCAGGCCGCCGCCTTCGTGGGCACGAACCTGGAAATCTACGTGCCGCTGGCGGGTCTCATCGACCTGGACGCGGAACGCGACCGCCTCCGCAAGGAGATTGCGCGCACCGAGCAGGAGGCCGCTGGTGTGCTGCGCAAGCTGGAGAACCCCAACTTCGTGGCCAAGGCGCCCCCGGACGTGGTCGAGAAGGACCGCGCCCGCGTGGAGGAGTTGAAGGAGCGCAAGGCCAAGCTTCAGGACCATCTGCAGCGCATTGCCCCGGAGCCCGCCATGCCCGCAGCGCCGCCGTCCGAGAGCCGCACGCCGACCGAAAGCGTTGAGCCGACCGAAAGCGTTGAGCCGACCGAGGCCGACATCGCGACCGAAGCCGACGTCGCGACCGAGCCCGTCACGCCGCCCGAGAGCGCTGCTCGATTAGAGACGCCGCCTCCGGCCGAGGGGGGCGCTGAATACGAGACGCTCGCCGAGTCCACCGAGGAGGAGGAGGCTGCCGCCGCTCCGGCCGAGGTGAAGGCCGCGCCGGATGCGGAAGCCGAGGAGAACGTCGACCTGGCCGAGGAGTTGAAGGACGAGCTCGAGGCCGTGGGCGGCGTGCCCGAAGCCGCGGACCCCCAGGTGCAGGACGCCCTGGAGAAGCTGCGCGCGGGGACGAAGGAAGGCCTGTCTCCGGCCGACCATCACGACCTCGGCGTTGCGTACATGAGCATGGGCCTCGTCGACGACGCGATGCGGGAGTTCAACACGGCGCGCGCCGGTGGCGACGCCCGTGAGGTGCCCGCCGCCGCCGAGCAGACGGTGGCCTCCACCGCGAAGGCCGTGGTGAAGGCCACCCTGGCCGCCGTGAAGAAGGCGTCGTCCATCGCGAAGGACACGGTGGTGGCGGCTGTCTCCGCTTCCGACGAGGACGAGGAGCCTGCCGCTCCGGTGAAGGCGCGTCCCGCGAAGAAGGCCGCGGGCAAGAAGGCGCCTGCCGCCGCGAAGAAGGCCCCGGCCCGGAAGGCCGCGGGCGCGAAGGGCGCTGCCAAGAAGGCCGCTGCGAAGAAGGCTCCGGCCAAGGGCGCGGCGAAGAAGGCCGCTGCGAAGAATGCTCCGGCGAAGGGCGCGAAGGGCGCTGCCAAGGGCGCGGCGAAGAAGGCCGCTGCGAAGAAGGCTCCGGCCAAGGTCGCCGCGAAGAAGGCTGCCACGAAGAAGTCCGCCGCGAAGAAGGCGCCTGCCAAGGGCGCGGCGAAGAAGGCCGCTGCGAAGAAGGCTCCGGCCAAGGTCGCCGCGAAGAAGGCTGCCACGAAGAAGGGGGCCGCGAAGAAGGTCGCTGCCGCCGCCAGCAAGAAGCCGGTGAAGAAGGCGGCGGGCCGGAAGGCTCCCGCGAAGAAGGGCACCGGGGCGAAACCCAAGGCGCGGGCAAAGGCCCGGCGGTAGCAGGAGGAGACGTGCAGCAGCAGGATTACCTCGACCGGCTCATCGCGCTCGCACTCGATGAGGACCTGGGGGCGGCGGGTGACGTCACCTCGCAGGCCCTCATCCCTCCTGACTACGAGGGCAGCGCGGAACTGGTCGCCAAGGAGCAGTTGGTGCTCGCGGGACTGGACGCCTTCGTCCGTGTCTTCAAGACGGTCGACCCGAACGTCGAGGTGGAGCTGTTGCGCCGCGACGGTCAGGAGATCAAACCGAAGATGGTCGCCGCGCGGTGTTACGGCCGGATGCGCTCGCTGCTCGCGGCGGAGCGCACCGCGCTCAACATCGTGCAGCGGGCCGCGGGCATCGCGACGCTGGCGCAGCAGGCCGTCACGTCCGTGCGTGGCTCCAATCTGCGCGTCCTGGACACGCGGAAGACGCCGCCGGGAATGCGGACGGTGGCCAAGGAGGCCGTCCGCATGGGCGGTGCCTCCAACCACCGCTTCGGCCTCTTCGACGGCGTCCTCATCAAGGACAACCACATCGCCGCCGTGGGGGGTTCCATCGCGGAGGCGCTGCGCCGCGCGAAGCTCAACGGGCCTCGGCTGACGAAGGTCGAAATCGAGGTCACCAACCTCAAGCAGCTCGCGGAGGCCATCGAGCACGGCGCCGACGTGGTGATGCTCGACAACATGGACGATGCGCAGATTCGCGAGGCCGTGAAGCTGGCGGCGGGCCGCGTGCCGCTCGAGGTGTCGGGCGGCGTCACGCTGGACCGGCTGCCTCGGTTGGCGAAGCTGGGCATCGACTTCGTGTCCATGGGCGCGCTGACGCACTCCGCGCGGGCCATGGACCTGTCGCTGGAAATCACCGCCGCGGCGAAGCGGCCCGCGCGCAGCAAGCAGCCGAAGCCAGCGTAGCGCGCGGACACGGAGGCGCTCCTGGCTCCAGCGCCTCCGCGTCGAAGGGCGTCCCGGCATCCCGCCTGGACGCGCCGAGCCCTCTCTTCAAGGCATACGGACCGCAGCGGACGGCGCCGTCAGAGCGCGTGTCCGCTGCGCTGACGCGTTCGCTCACTTGCCCGTGAGGACCTCCGCGCGGGGCTTGCCCTCCGCCGAAGCGGGCATGCCCATCTCCATCAGCGCCGACAGGGTCGGGGCGAAGTCCACGGGGTCGATCTCCTCCAGGTACAGGCCCGGCTTCACGCCCTTGCCCGCGAAGAGGACGGGCACTTGTGAATCATAGGAATGCGGCGTGCCGTGGCTGGTGCCGGTGGGGATGTAGTGGAGCATGTGGAAGGGCCGGAGCATGAAGAGCACGTCGCCGCTGCGCCCGGGGTAGTAGCTCTTGCGCATGAGCGTCAGGTAGCCCTCGGTGTCCGGCGCGGTGAACAGGTCATCATGGGCCACGGCCGTGATGACCGACGGGTGCTTCGTCAGCCACGCCGCCGCCGCGCGCCGCACCGCCACGTCCACCGCGCCCCCCTGGTGCGTCTTGCCGCCCAGGTACACGTCCAGTTGTTCGAGCGTGGCCGTCACGTCGCCGCCGAACTGCTGACGCAGCGCCTGCGTCAGGCTCTCCGCCAGCTCCCTCGAGCTCACCCGCTTCGCGGCGAGCCCCTTGGCGGCCCACTGCTCCGGCATCGCCGCGCCGCCGTGGTCCGCGGACAGCGCGATGACCAGGTTGCCGCGTCCACCCGCCGCGCGCTCGGCCGCGGCGATGAGGTTGCCCATCGCCTTGTCCAGCCGCAGCAGCGTGTCCTGCATCTCCCACGAGTAGGGCCCGTACTCATGGAACACCAGGTCCGTGCCGCTGAAGCTCACGGCCAGCAGATCGGGCACGTCGTCCTGGCCCAGTCCCTCGCCGGCGATGGCCGCCTTGGCCGCCTCCACCAGCAGGTCATGCGAGTCCGGTGAGAGGGCGAACGCCTGGTAGAAGGTAGGGCCCGGCGACGGCAGCCCGCCGTCCAGCGGGTGGGGGAAGGTGCGGCCCAGGCCGTAGACGTCCGCCTCAGCGAGGCCTTCGTCCTCGCCCACGTACTCCGCGGCCGGCCGCATCAGCTCCCACTTCTTGCCGAAGGAGGCCTCCGGCAGCTTCCGCGCGTTCAGCGCCTTCAGCCACGCCGGGAACTCCTTCGTGTACCAGGTGCCGGTGACGAACTTCCCCTCGCCCTTGTCGAACCACCACGCCTGTCCCGCACGCCCGGCCAGGGCGATGGACGCGTGGGGTTTGATGGACAACGCCACCGCCTTGCCGCGCTCCTGCGTCGTCACGCGCAGCCGGTCCGCCAGCGTCTCCACCATGAGGTGGGCGGGGCCGGAGTCCTGGCCCGGCTTCAGCGGCACCTCCAGCACCGGGTGGGCCGCGTCCGCGAAGGCCATCACGCGCTTCATCGTCGAGCGGTCCACCCACCGGTTGTCCACGATGCCGTGCCGCCAGGGGTTGGCGCCCGTGGAGAGGGTGGCGTGGCCGGGAGCGGTGCGGCATTCGGCGTAGCCGTAGCGCGCATAAGGAAAGTACGCGCCCTGGTTGATCAGCTGGTGCAGGCCGCCCTTCAGGCGCGGACGGTTGCGTAGCAACACGTCGCTGCCGAGCGCGTCCACGCTGATGACGAGCGTCAGCCTGGGAGGTCGGGCAAAAGCGGGCAGGGTGGCCAGCGCCACGGCAAGGGAAAGTGCACGAATCATTGGGATGAGAACCATCTCCGCCGGGATGGTGAGAAGCAACCAACAACGCGTGTCACTGCTTGGACGCCGCACATCGCGCTGTTAGGGTCGCTCGATTCATGGTCGAGGCCCGCCTTCGCGTCATCTACGGCGACACGGATCAGATGGGTGTCGTCTACTACGCGAATTACTTCCGCTATTTCGAGTTCGCGCGCAGTGAGTACTTCCGCGCCCGGGGTGGCAGCTACGCCGAGCTGGAGCGCTCTGGTGCCCTGCTACCCGTGGCCGAGGCGAGCTGTCAGTACAAGGCATCCGCGCGCTACGACGATCTGTTGGTCATCCAAACCACCGTGAGTGAGTTGCGCCGCGCGTCCATCGTGTTCACCTACGCGCTGTTTCGTGACGGTGCGCCACGCACGCTGCTCTGCACCGGTATGACCCGTCACGCCTGCGTGGGGCGGGACGGCAAGCCGACGCGGCTGCCGGACTCCCTCATCCGGCTGCTCGAAACGACCGGGCCTTCCCCGGGCTCTTCCCCTTCCACCTGAACCCTTCCGGCATACGCAAGGAGCACACACATGGATCGCAACCTGGCAATGGAGGTCGTGCGCGTCACCGAGATGGCGGCCATCGCCTCCGCACGACTGATGGGCCGCGGCAACAAGGACGAGTCGGATCAGGCCGCCGTGGACGCCATGCGCCGCGCCTTCGACGCGCTGCAGATTGATGGCACCGTCGTCATCGGCGAGGGCGAGCGCGACGAGGCGCCCATGCTCTACATCGGCGAGAAGGTGGGCAAGCGGGGCGAGGGGGCGCCCGAGGTGGACATCGCCCTGGACCCGCTGGAGGGCACCAACCTGTGCGCCTACGGCCGTCCGGGTTCCATCGCCGTGGTGGCCATGGCGGGCAAGGGCGGGCTGCTCAACGCCCCCGACACGTACATGGAGAAGATGGCCGTGGGCCCGCGTGCCCGGGGCGCCATCGACCTGCGCAAGACGCCCACGGAGAACCTCCGCTCCATCGCGGAGAAGATGAAGGTCTACGTGGAAGACCTCACCGTGGTGGTGCTGGACCGCGAGCGTCACACCGACCTCATCAAGGAGATTCGCGCGGCGGGCGCCCGCATCCGGCTCATCGAGGACGGTGACGTGGCCGGCGCCATCGCCACGTGTTTCGAGGACACGGGCGTGGAGGTGCTGATGGGCATCGGCGGCGCGCCCGAGGGCGTCATCGCCGCGGCGGCCATCCGCGCCACCGGCGGTGACATGCAGGGCCGGCTGGTTCCCCGCAACCAGGGCGAAATCGAACGCGCCAAGTCGATGGGCATCACCGACATCTCGAAGATCTACACCGCCGAGGAGCTGGCCAAGGGCGAGGTCATGTTCGCCGCCTCCGGCGTCACCACCGGCGACTTCCTCAAGGGCGTGCGCTTCTTCGGCGGCGGCTGCGAGACGCACTCCGTCGTCATGCGCAGCAAGACGGGCACCGTCCGCTTCATCCAGTCGGTGCACAAGTTCGACAAGAAGCCGGGGTACGCTTTCTAGGCCGCAGCTCCCACCCTGACTCATGTCCCCTGGAGACACCCATGCCTGGCGCCTCGCGAACCATCGTCGTCAACGCCCCCATCGAGAAGGTCTTCGACGTCATCACCCAGTATGAGCGGTACCCGGAGTTCCTTCCCGAGGTGAAGGGCATCCGGACCGAGAACCGCAAGGGCAACACGGTGGACGTCCACTACAAGGTGGATGTGGTGAAGACCATCAACTACTCCATCCACGTCACGGAGGAGCGGCCCACCCGCATGTCCTGGACCTACATCAAGGGTGAGTTCATGAAGGACAACCGGGGCAGCTGGGTCCTGGAGCCCGAGGGCGAAGGCAAGACGAAGGCCACCTACACCGTGGAGATGGCCCTGGGCGCGCTGGTGCCCAAGAGCGTCGTCTCCGCGCTGGTGGAGACCTCGTTGCCGAAGATGCTGGACGCCTTCAAGCGCCGCTTCGAGGCGCCCTGAATCACACCTCCGGGCGGCTTCTTGGCGGGCGACTCCACCATCGCCCGCCGGCCGTCAGGAGCCTTCGGAGACCCGGATGCTCCGCGCGCCGCAGCAGGCGGGCGGACGAGGCCAAATCGAAGGGGCTTGCGACGCCGGATACGAGGAGTATGCCCATGGGACGGTCCGCTTGCGGGCCGCTTCGAGGGCATTAAAATGAACACCATCCCGACGGATTTTCGGCCTCCACGACATTTCTGCCCTGGGTGCCCTGGCCCGGGTGTCGGGTGGCAGACGAGCAACCGTGCGAGATGGCTGCAACGTACCCAGCGCGGAACCGGGGTTCTTAATTTGCATCTGATATTGGTGGAAATGGTATTGGGGCGGGATGGGCGTACATCGGGGTACGTAGGCTGAGGGAGACGGAAGACCCATGCTCGACGCCTTCATCATCGAAGAAATCAAGCGCCGTGAGCGCCGCCGTGAGGAGCATGACAGGCCGGTGGTGGAGCTTCCGCTCCCCGTGCCGGATGATCGCCCGCGTCGCCGCACGGAGACCGAGGACGACAAGCCCCAGCGGGGCGTGGTGGTCATCGACCTGCTGTCCTGACCCTGGCGAGCGGCCTGACGGCCGCGCCAGTGTGTCCCCGAGCCCGCGGTGGCGGTCCTTCCCAGGACGGCCCCGCGGGCTTCGCGCATTCAGGCGCCCTCAGGCGTTGCTCAGGGCCAGCAGGTGCCGGGGGTGATAGACATCCCACAGTGGCCCCTTGACGGTGCTCAGGGCCTCCAGGACCTGCTTTCGCCACTCCTCGGGCAGGGCCTGCTCGCCATGGAAGGCGCCCACGAGCGCGCCGGTGATGGTGGCGTGGGCCTCCGTGTCGCCGCCCCGGTGGACGACGTCCAGGAGCGCGGCCTCGGCGCTGGGCGCGTGGAGCAGCTCCCAGAAGGCCAGTCGGAAGGCGACGCGCACCGCGTGCAGGGGGCGGTGGAGGTGCAGCTCCGGTCCGTACAGCATCGGGTCCTCTTGCTGGGCGATGGCCAGGTCCTCGCGCAGGAGCGACGCGGCGAAGGACACCTCCTGCACGTAGTCACTGGCGGAACGCCCGAGCGCCGCGCCGGCCAGCAGCAGGCCCGACTCCGCGGCGGGGATGAGGTCGGCGGCCTTGAGGCCCGCGCCATGGGTGACGGCGTGGCCGATGGCCGCGTTGAAGGCCGCGCAGGCGAGCTGACAGCGTGGGTCGAAGTGGGTGAGGGCGGAGTCCTCCAGCGAGGCCTGGGTGAGCGCGTGGGCGTCACCCGCCAGGTACACGCCCAGTGGCGCCGCGCGGGCCAGGCTCCCTGGGTCCGCGGGCTTCCGGTACGCACGCAGCCACACGCGCCTGCCCGCGCCCAGGGGCGGGAATCCCGACGTCTGGCAGTCCTCGAAGACCTCCGCCATGGGCTCGCTAACGTCGAAGGCGTGCGGCTGCCAGGCGCGGTAACGACGCAGTGCGTCCGCGGCATCGTAACGCTTCATGGCCCGGAGGCTGTGGCTCAGGCAGGCCGCGAGCTGGACCTCTTCTGTCACTTGGCCACGGCGCAGCTCATGCGGACCACCGCCCATCAGCTTCATGTAGGGCCCCTCCGCCTGCTTGGGAAACGGAACGGCCATGAAGGGCCGGTGCGCGGTGGGGACGGACAGGGCATTGCCCACGGCCATGCCGAGCAGCGCGCCGCGGCGCCGTTGAGCGAGCAATGGGTCAGGCCCCTTCAAGGCGGGGCGGCGTTGGGGCGGAGGCATTCGACGGGTGGACACTGTAGCAGCGCGGGCCGCGAGCACGCTTGCCCGACCCGGAGGGCTCTTCTAGAAACGGCAACCTATGACCGAGATTTCTCAGATTCTGGCGCGCGAAGTGCTCGACTCCCGTGGCAACCCCACCGTGGAGGCGGAGGTCCAGCTTGCCGGAGGCGCTCGTGGCCGCGCCGCGGTGCCGTCCGGTGCGTCCACGGGTGAGCATGAGGCCATCGAGCTGCGCGACGGCGACAAGCATCGCTACCTGGGCAAGGGCGTGCAGAAGGCCGTGAAGAACGTGGTCGACGTGCTCGCGCCCGCGCTGGTGGGCATGGACGCGGCGGATCAGTTCGCGGTGGACCAGCGGATGCTGGAGCTGGACGGCACCGCCACCAAGGGCAAGCTGGGTGCCAACGCCATCCTCGCGGTGTCCATGGCGGCCGCTCGCGCCGCGGCGGACGCGCACGGGCTGCCGCTGTACCGCTACGTGGGCGGCGTGCAGGCGCGCACGCTGCCGGTGCCGCTGATGAACATCCTCAACGGCGGCGCGCACGCGGACACCCGCGTGGACGTGCAGGAGTTCATGGTGGTGCCCGCCGGTGCGTCCTCCTTCGCGGAGGGCCTGCGCTGGGGCGCCGAGGTGTTCCACGCGCTGAAGAAGATTCTCAAGGGCCGCAAGCTGGCCACGGGCGTGGGCGACGAGGGCGGCTACGCCCCGGACCTGCCGGCGAACGAAGAGGCGCTGAAGCTCATCATGGAGGCCATCGACCAGGCGGGCTTCAAGGCCGGTGAGCAGCTCTTCCTGGCCCTGGACGTGGCGGCCAGCGAGTTCTTCGACAAGGGCAGCAAGAAGTACAAGCTGAAGGGCGAGGGCAAGGAGTACGACTCGACCGGCCTGCTCGAGTACTACCGGGGTCTCTCGGAGCGCTACCCCATCATCTCCATCGAAGACGGCATGGCGGAGGATGACTGGGAGGGCTGGAAGAAGCTCACCGACGTGCTGGGTTCGCGCATGCAGTTGGTGGGTGACGACCTCTTCGTCACCAATGTGGAGCGCCTGGGCCGCGGCATCGAGACGGGCACGGCCAACTCCATCCTGGTGAAGGTGAACCAGATTGGCACCCTGACGGAGACGTTCGACGCCGTGCGCATGGCGCACCGCGCCGGTTACACGTCCGTCATGAGCCACCGCTCCGGCGAGACGGAGGACACCACCATCGCCGACCTGGCGGTGGCGCTGGACTGCGGGCAGATCAAGACGGGCTCCGCGTCCCGCTCCGACCGCGTGGCCAAGTACAACCAGTTGCTGCGCATCGAAGGCGAGCTGGGGGCCGCGGCCCGCTACGCTGGCAAGTCGGTGTTCCGCGCCTTGAACCAGAAGAAGTGAGCCCGTGAGCCACAAGCCCAAGCGCATCCTGGTTTCCAACGACGACGGCTATTTCTCAGAGGGGCTTCAGGCGCTGGTCGAGGCCGTGAGCCCCCTGGGGGAGGTGTGGGTGGTGGCTCCCGATAGGGAGCAGAGCGCCGCCTCCCACGCCATCTCCCTGCACCGGCCGCTGCGCATCAAGGAGGTGCGGGAGCGGTGGTTCGCCGTCGACGGAACCCCCGCGGACTGCGCTTATCTGGCGATCAACCATCTCCTGAAGGATGATCGCCCGGTACTCATGGTTTCCGGCATCAATCACGGCGCGAATCTGGCCGAAGACATCATGTACTCCGGCACGGTGGCCGCGGCGATGGAGGGTGCGCTCCTGGGCGTGCCCGCCATTGCCTTCAGCCTGGTGGCCCGGCGGAACTTCGACTTCGCGCCGGGGGCCCGGTTCGCCCGTTCGCTGGTGTCCAGTGCCCTGTCGCGTCCGCTCCCGCCGCGGATGCTCCTCAACGTGAACATCCCTGGGGGCGTGGAACCGGAGGGCTACGTCGTCACCCGCCAGGGCCGTCACTCGTATGGCTTCGAGGTGGTGGAGAACGAAGACCCTCGTGGCCGGAAGTACTACTGGATTGGCGGTAGCGACTACCAGCACGAGGACATCCCGGGCAGCGACTGCAATGCCGTGTTCCGGGACAAGCGCGTCTCCGTCACTCCGCTGCACTTCGAGCTGACGGACCATGGCCGGCTCCCGGACCTCTCCGGGTGGCAGGTCGATGGCTTCAACCGGCATGAACCGGACGGTGCCTAGCGTTGGCGCCGTGCGTGTCCAGCCGAGCGCGTGGGGCGCTCCGGGTGTTCCTCCTGGCCGTGCTGCTGAGCGGCTGCGTGGGCACCCGGGCATCCTCCGTTGCCGGGCCGGACACCGGGTTGGACGCCGTTTCGCGTGAAGAGGAGACGGCGGAAGTCACCGACGCGGCGGAGCGGACCACGCCGCTGCCGTTCAATCTGCGGGGCGTCCACGAAGAACCGGAGTTGGTGGCCGTGCGCCACCGCGTGGCACCGGGCGAGACGATGTACCGCATCTCCCGCACCTACGGCCTCACGGTGGAGGAGCTGGGGGCGGCCAACGGCATCAAGGCGCCGTGGGCGTTGGCGGTGGGGCAGGAGCTCACCATCCCTGGTGTCGAGCGCAGCGTGCCCGTGCGGGCCCTGGCGGAGGCGGACCCGGAGCCGGTACGGACCTCTACGTCGGCTGGGGGGCGGCGCAGCGTGCCGACCCTGGGGCGCCGTGAGGAGCCCCCGTCGCGCAGCCGGTCCATGTCGCGTCCGGCGAGCGCCGCGGGCCGGCCTCGTGTGGCCACGCAGGGGCAGCTTGACTGGCCTATGAGAGGCGTCCTGTACGGCCGCTTCGGGAAGAAGGGGAAGGAGCCGCACGACGGCATCGATCTGGCTGCGCCCTCCGGGACGCCCGTGAAGACGGCGCAGGCAGGCACGGTGCTCTACGCGGGCGAGCAGCGTGGCTACGGCAACATCGTCATCGTCGAGCACACGAACAAGCTGATCACCCTGTACGCGCACAACCGCGACCTGCGCGTGCGCACCGGACAGAAGGTGCGCCGCGAGCAGGTGATTGCCACCGTCGGCGAGTCGGGCCGGACGTCCGGGCCCCATCTGCACTTCGAGGTGCGCCTGGACGGCAAGCCGGTGGACCCGCTCGACTTCCTGGGGCCGATGCCCTCCTCGTAGGCGAGGCGGCGCGGGCCCGGCTGCCTTCCTGCTCCAGGCGGCGGGGCAGGGCGCTACGTCGTGTGACGTCTGGGCCTCGGTGCCGGGCCCGGGTGAAGGTAGAGTGCCGGCCCGTGTCGCGCTTCGTGTCCTGGTGGCTCTCCTGTTTCGTCTTGCTGGCTTCGGCGGCGCATGCCCAGGCGCCAGCCCCTGTGTCACAGGCCGCCGCGGTCCAGGCGAGCACGACCGATGCGGCCGGGCCCGTCGTCGTGGCGGTGCTGATGCTGGAGGCCAACGAGGCGGGCCGCGACGCGGCGCCGGGCGTCACCTCGCTCATCACCTCGCGGCTGGCGGAGTCGCCGCGGCTGCGAGTCCTCTCGCAGTGGGACGTCGAGGCCGCCCTGGACGACGAGCGCCAGAAGCAGCTCCAGGGCCTCAAGACGTGTGACCGGGGAGACTGCCTCCAGGAACTGGTGGCCCTCACCGGCGCCCGCTACGTCGTGGCCGGCCGCCTGGATCGCTTCGGCGACCAGTACCTGCTCACCGCCAACCTGTTGGACGCCGCGGGCGGGCGGATCCTGGCCCGGCCTCGCGCGGAGGCCCCCGAAGCGGAGGACCTGCTGCGCACCGCGAAGGCCGTCTCCGACCAGCTCTTCGCCGCGCTCGCCCCGCCGGAGGAGTCCGTGGCGGCCCGCCCGCTGCTGGGGGGCTCCGCGCGCACGGGGGGCGGAGGCCTGCTGCTGGGCCTGCGCGTCAACAACAACTTCATTGAGAAGCTCTCCAACGTGAACCCCGGTGGCGACATCGAGGTGGGCTACTGGTTCCACCCCGAATGGGTCGGCTTCCTCCAGGTGGGCTTCAGCTACGTGCGCTCCACGCAGGACGGCGTGCGCAGTGGCCTCAACGTGCTGCCCAGCGTCGTGGGCGCGCGCCACTACCACAACGTGGAGAAGTCCCTGCGGCCCTACTGGGGTTTCGGCCTGGGCGTGCAGCTGTCCTTCGGTGACTTCGGTATCTTCCAGTCCACCGGCCCGCTGCCCACCGTCGTGGGCTTCGCGGGCCTGGAGTACCTCATCGCCGGTTCGGTGGGCTTCCAGGTCGAGTTGGGCACCAACATCGCGCAGGCGGTGCTGGGGCTTTCGGAATCGAAGCTGGGAGACGGCCTCAACCTGGACCTCAACGCAGGCATCGCGTACCACTTCTGAGCCTCGGAGCCCCTCATGTTCCCGCGACCGCGCGCCCTCTCCCTGATTGCCCTGCTCGCCCTGACGGGCTGTGACGACGAGACACCTCGCGTCAAACCGAAGGACCACGCGGAGGGCCTCTACGTCAAAGGCACCGCCGAGTACCTCCAGGGCCATTTCGACGCCGCCCTGGCCTCCTTCGAGGCCATGCAGCAGATTGCCCCGGACGACCCGCGCCTGCCCGCCGCGCGCGGCGAGGTGTACCTCTCCATGGGCCGGCTGACGGACGCCGCCGCCGCCTTCGAGGCCGCCCTCAAGCTGGAGCCCAAGCGCTCCACCAACTGGAGCCGCCTGGGCTTCATCCAGACGCAGTTGGGCCAGGTGGTCGAAGCCCAGAGCTCGCTGCGCAAGGCCCTGGCCCTCTTCCCTCAGGACTTCAACGCCCTGGAGTCGCTGGGCGACCTGGACCTCAAGAAGGGCGACCACGACGCGGCCGTGCGGCACTTCACGCTCGCGTCCAACGCGGCGCCCTCCCCGGAGCAGAAGTCCGCGCTCATCATGCGCGCGCTGGACGTCCTGTCCTCGAAGCAGCGCTACCCGGAGCTGCTGGCCACTGCCCAGAAGGCCGTGGATGACGGCATCCACACCGCGGACGTGCTCGCCACCCTGGGAGACGCCCTGGTGCGCGCCGGCAGCCTCACCGAGGCCGCCAACGCCTACCGCGACGCCGCCAGCCGCTCGCCTCGGGATCCCACGCTCTGGGAGCTCGTCGGCGAAATCCAGATGAAGCTGGACAAGCCCGGGGACGCCATCAGCGCGTACAAGGAGTCCCTGCGCGTGAAGGACCGCGCCATCGTCCACGTGGCGCTGGCCCGTATCCACCTGGCGAGGAAGGACGACTCGGCCGCGAAGGAGGAGCTGGCCGCGGCGCTGGAGTCCGTGTCCGGCCAGGACATCCGCGAGCTGCGGGAGCTGGCAAGCCTGCTGGCCACCATGGACCGCAAGCCGGACGCGCTGCGCATCCTCGCCAACCTCAGCGCGGAGCAGGACCACGCGAAGGACGCCGAGCTGCACGTCGTCACCGCCCAGTTGGCGCGGGAACTCAAGGAAACCGGCGTCCTGCAGGCCGCCTGCGCGCGGGCGACGGCGGCTGACGCCACCCTGAAGAAATGCCCTTGAGCCACGCCCGGGCCAGGAAACGGCCCGGGACGGGTGGGGTGGACTACGGGGTGCGGCCGCCCTGGAGCTTGCGGTACACGCCCACCACCTGGCCCAGAATCATCGTGGACCGGAACTCCGCGCGGCTCACGTAGATGGGCTGCATGGTGGCGTTGGCCGGCTGGAAGCGGATGCGGTCCCCTTCCGGGTAGTAGCGCTTCACCGTGGCCTCGTCCTCGATGAGGGCCACCACGATTTCACCCGGCTGGGCGGACGGCGTCTTCTTCACGAAGAGGTAGTCCCCGTCGTGGATGCCGTCGTCAATCATCGACTGCCCCTTCACGCGCAGGGCGAAGACCTCGCGGCCATTCACACCTCCGAGCAGGAAGCTGTCGATCTTGACGGAGTCCTCCATGTTCTCCTGCGCAAGCAGCGGCGCGCCGGCGGCGACCTTGCCCAGCAGGGGAATCTCCACCATGCCCGAGTCCTTGCGAGCCCCCAGGCCGAGCAGCAACCGCGCGCGCTTGGTGGCCACCAGGGAGCGGCTCTGCTGCTCGCCCCGGTTCAGGTAGCCCTTGCGCTCCAGCGCCTTCAGGTGGTCGTTGACGCCGTTCGTCGAGCGGATGTCCATGTGCTCCCCGATTTCGCGAATCGTCGGCGGGAAGCCCCGGGTCTCCGTCTCCTTGACGATGAAGCTGAGAATCTCGCGCTGGCGTTCCGTGAGCTCTTCCATGCGCTCCCTCACTCGTCTGCCGTCCTGCCGGGGAGTCGTTCCCCCCAGGCAACAGGCTTTCAGTGTCACTCTCCCTGAACAGACGTGTAGAGTCAACTCGTCCGGTGTCACCCTGCACACTCGCGGTGTGCCCCGTTCCGTCCTGTTTCCCACTTCTTGAGGTGGGGGGACGAACTCGACGTACACTTCGGCCGCTTTGTCCGAGCTCCGCCACACGCTGCTCTTCGTCGACGACGAGGCCGACGTCCTGGACATCCTCACGCGGATGTTCCAGCGCCGGTACCGCGTCCTCACGGCCCGAAGCGGTTCCGCCGCGCTGGAAATCCTGAGGAAGGAGCCGGTGGACGTCCTCATCACGGACCAGCGGATGCCCGAGATGACGGGCATCGAGCTGGTGGCCACCGCGCGCGCGGAGGGCTTCGACGTCACCGCGCTGCTGCTCACGGGGTACACCCACCCGGACGACATCATCGCGGCCATCAACCAGGGGCAGGTGTACCGGTACATCACCAAGCCCTGGGACGTGAACGACCTGCTCATCACCGTGAAGAACGCGGTGGAGTACACGCAGCTGCGCAAGGACAAGGAGCGGCTGATCCGCCAGCTCCACCAGCGCGTAGAGGCGCTCTTCGTCCTGTACGAGGTCAGCCGCGCCAGCGCGAATGATCCGGCCAGCTACGACAACATCATCGACCGCGTGCTCATCGCCGTGGCGCGCGTGCTGCCGTACGACTGTGGCGCGGCGCTCATCGCACCGGACGAGGCGCGCAGCGCGACGCTGCGGCTGCGCTGTCAGGGCATGGTGGGGGAGAAGGCGCTGCTGGGCGTGAAGGAGTCCATGCTCGGTGCGTACCGCAAGAGCAGCGGTCTCCTGCTGCCCGAGGACCGCGTCATCACCCGCGTGGCGGGCACCACCACCCAGGACGCGGCGGCGCCGTCGGTGTACCCCAGCCAGCTCACGGTGAACCTGGTCGCCGGTGGTCGCCCGGTGGGCATGCTGTCGCTGTTCAGCCAGAGGCCGGACGCCTTCTCCGAGGACGACGGCGTGTTGCTGGACGTGCTCGCCAACCAGACGGCGGACGCCATCCAATCCCTGCGCTCGGCGGAGGAGGAAGCCCGCCACCGCATGGAGCGGATGGTGGAGTCCATGGCCGACGGCGTGGTCCTCACCGACGAGAAGAACGACATCGTGGTGATGAACCCGGCGGCGCGGCGGCTGCTGCACGCGGGGGAGAACCCCGAGGAGCAGACGACGCGGCTGATGGAGGAGCGCCTGGGCTTCCAGCCCTTCCACCTGGTGCGCGGTTGGGAGTACGGCGGCGGGCAGGTGCTGCGCGAGGAGGTGAAGCTCTTCGACCGGCACGTCCAGACGACGGTGACGCCCGTGACGGACGCGCGGAACACGCTGCGTGGCGTGTGCGTGGTGCTGCGCGACATCACCGAGCAGAAGCGGTTGGAGGAGCGCAAGGACGAGTTCGTCTCCATGGTGAGCCACGAGCTGCGCACGCCGCTGACGTCCATCTCCGGCGCGCTGGACCTGGTGCTCAACTTCATGGCCGGCGACATCAACGAGCGGCAGCGCCGCTACCTGTCGCTGGCGCGGGACTCCACGGAGAAGCTCAACGCCATCGTGGACGACCTGCTGGACCTGTCGAAGTTCGCCAAGGGCCGGCTGCGGATGAACTTCGAGGTGTCGTACCTCGACGAGCTCGTCCAGCGCGTGGTGGAGAAGTACGGCCCGGCCTTCGGCGAGAAGCGCGTGCTGGTGAAGCCCGTGTTGCCGCGCCATCCGCTGCGCGTCCTGGCGGACCCGAACCGCTTGGACCAGGTGCTCAACAACCTGCTCAACAACGCGGTGAAGTTCACCCCGGAGGGCGGGGAGGTGCGGGTGGAGATCCACGCCACCTCCAGCCTGCCGGGCTACGTGGTGGTGTCCTGCTGGAACAGCGGAGACCCCATCGCGGAGGAGAGCCTGGAGCGCATCTTCGACCGCTTCGAGCAGGCGCGCACCAAGGCCAACCGCACCGTGCGAGGCACCGGCCTGGGGCTGGCCATCTGCCGCAACATCGTGGAGGCCCACGGAGGCCGCATCTGGTGCGAGCCGTGTACGGACGGCGTGCGCTTCATGGTGGTGCTGCCTACCGAGCCGCCGCCGGAGCTGCGCCGCGGCGACGACGTGGCGGACGCCATCCAGCTCCCGCGCCGGCAGGAGAGCCGCGGCCGGGTGCTCATCATTGATGGCGAGCCCGAGGTGGCCTTCATCGCGAAGGCGCTGATGACCGGGCGTGGCTACGACGTGCGGCTGGCCTTCGACGCGGAAGACGGCCTCGCCGCCGCGCGCCGGTATGCCCCCGACACGGTGATGGTGTCCGTGCGCCTGCCGGACGTGGACGGGCTGCGGCTGGCGGAAATCCTCCGGCACGACCCGGAGACGCGCCGCGCGCCGCTGCTGGTGTCCTCCGCCTTCGACGAGCGTCAGCGCGCCTTCCGCGCGGGCGCGGATGCCTTCCTGGTGCGCCCGTTGGCGCCGGACAAGCTGCTGGCCACGGTGGACTCGCTGGTGCGCGGCCGCCAGGGCCCGGCGCACGGCCGCGTGCTGGTGGTGGACGACGACGCGAAGATCGCCGCCATCTGCCGCGAGGTGCTGGAGAACATCGGCTTCGACGTGGCGCTGGCGGGCTCCATCGAGGAGGGACGCCGCTCCCTGCGCGAGCGCCGGCCGGACGTCGTGCTGCTGGACGTGACGCTGCCGGACGGCGACGGCTTCGTCTTCCTGGAGGAGATCAAGGCGGAGAGCGCCGGTGGCCACATCTCCGTCATCTTCATCTCCGCCCGCGCGGAGACGTCCTCCAAGGTGCGCGCGCTCAAGCTGGGCGGTGACGACTACCTCACCAAGCCCTTCGACGCGCTGGAGCTGGGCGCGCGCGTGGAGAGCGTGATGCGGCGCAAGGAGCAGGAGCTGTCGGCCTCTCCCACCACGCAGCTCCCGGGCTCCACCGCCATCGAGCGCGAGGTGCAGCGGCGCCTCTCCGCGCGCCGGCCCTTCGCCTTCTGCTACCTGGACCTGGACAACCTCAAGGCCTACAACGACTACTACGGCTTCGCGAAGGCGGACGGCGTGGTGCGCCAGACGGGTGACCTGATGCGCGAGGTGTTCGCGCAGGACGGCGCGCCCGGTGACTTCCTGGGCCACGTGGCCGGTGACGACTTCGTCTTCATCACCTCGCCGGAGTCGGTGGACCGCATCTGCCAGAAGGCCATTGAGACGTTCGACCGCATCATCCCGCTTTACTACGACCGGCAGGACCGGGAGCGTGGCCACATCGAGGCGGAGGACCGCTACGGGGAGAAGCGGCAGTTCCCCATCATGAGCGTGTCCGTGGTGGCGGTGATGACGGACGGAACGCAGGACCATGCGGAGTTGGCGCGGCGCGCCGCGGACATGAAGAAGCGCGCCAAGGCGATTGCGGGCTCCGTCTTCCTGCGCAGTGACCAGGAGCGGGTGGTACGCTCCGTGGCCGGATGAGGCTCTACCAGCAACTCGTCCTGTTCATGCTCGCCGCGACGGTGCTTCCCCTGGCCGCGGTCGGTTTCCTGTTGCTTTCGCGCGCCGAGGCCGAGTTGGCCGCCCGAATCGACGCGGAGCAGCGCGCGCAGGCGGTCGCCACCGCCGAGTCCGTGGGCGCCACCATGATGGAGGTGGTGGACGCGCTGGCCCGCTCGGCGGAGCTCATCGACTGGCAGGCCGCGAGCGACGCGGAGACGCAGGGCGCGCTGCGGCTGCTTTACGGCCAGTCTCCCGCGGTGAGCGCGGTGCTGAAGCTGGACTCGGAGGGCCGTCCACTGGGCGCGCCCGTCTTCCGTGCGCAGGCCATCGACGGGCACCCGGCCTTCTCCCTGGAGTCCCTGGACCGGCTGGTGCGCTCCATTCCCGTGCAGACGCTGCGAGGCGGCGGCAAGGGCCAGGCGGCGCTGGGCAGCGCGTACGTGCACTCGGACGACGGGCGCTCGGCGGTCGCCGTGGCGGTGAAGCTGGCGGAAGGCGAGGGCGCGCCCTTCGCCGTCGCCGAGGTCGTGCTCCATCCGCTGGAGGCGGTGCTGCGCAGGCGCCTGGGCGAAGGGCTGGGACGCATCCACCTGGTGGACGAGGAGCGGCGCGTGCTCGCCAGCACCGCGTCGGAGCGCCGGGGGCAGGCACTGGCGCCGGAGCTGAGCGCGCACCTGCTGGCCCCGGCGCTGCCGCTGACGGCGCTGGTGCGCAGCTTCCGCGTGGAGTCACCGGCCCGGCGGGTCAGCGTGGCGCGCGTCCCCAACGGCATGCGCTTCGACGTGCTGGTGGAAGTGGATGAGTCCACCGCGCTGGCGCCCGTGCATGGCATGCGGCGCACGGTGCTGCTGTCCATTGGCGCCACCTTCCTGGTGCTGCTCGGGCTGGGAGCCCTCTTCACGCGCCGCCTCAACGTGCGGCTGGCGGAGGTAGTGCGCGGCGCGGAGGCCTACGGGCGTGGCGAGCTGGACACGCGCTTAAAAGTTTCCGGCCAGGATGAACTGAGCGAGCTGGCCACCACCTTCAACCGCATGGGCGAGGAGCTGGAGGCGGCGCGTGCCCGGATGCTGCGCTGGAACGACGACTTGCGCGTTCGCGTGGAGGAGGCCACCGCGGACCTGAAGGCGGCCCAGGCGCAGTTGGTGGAGGCGCAGAAGCTGGCCGCGGTGGGGCAGCTCGGCGCGGGCGTGGCGCACGAAATCAACAACCCGCTGGCGGGCATCCTCGGCAACGTGCAGTTGCTGATGCTCGACCGAAGCGCCGCCGACCCGGATTTGGAGTCGCTGCGGAAAATCGAGCAGAGCGCCAAGCGCTGCAAGGAAATCACCCAGAACCTGCTGCGCTTCTCCCAGCAGCGCGAGCGCGCGGAGCTGCGGCCGGTGGACCTCAACGCGGTGGTGCGTGACGCGCTCAGCCTCACGGAGCATCAGCTTCGCGGCGATGGCGTGGCGCTCACCAGCGTGCTGGGAGACGGGCTCGCGCGAGTGCGTGCCGACCCGGGGCACTTGTCGCAGGTGGTGCTGGCGCTGGTGTCCAACGCGCGCACCGCGATGCTGAATTCACCCGAGAAGCGGCTCACCCTGCGCACGGGCGAAGTCGGCGGCTTCGGCTTCCTGGAGGTGGAGGACACGGGGAAGGGGATTGCCCCCAACGTCCGCTCCCGCATCTTCGAGCCCTTCTTCACGACGAAGGACGTGTGGTCCAACGTGGGGTTGGGGCTCAGTGTGGCCTGGCGTGTGGTGACGGAAGCGGGCGGGAGCATCGAAGTCCGCTCGGAAGTCGAGCAGGGCAGTTGCTTCACCGTGAAGCTGCCGAAGGCGTGAGGCCCCTTGGGGGGCCTGTGATAGCTAACGAGGCTGCCCATGGCTGATTCCCGCCCATCGCGCCGTCAGGCGCCTTTCTTCATTGGCCTCGTGCTGATTCTCGCGGCGTTGCCAGTGGGGTGGTTCGTCTTCCTGCGCCCGCCACCTCCGCCGCCGCTTCCTCCCGCCGCGCCCCCCGTCGTCGAGGCGCCCGTGGCGCAGAAGCCGCTGGTGCTGGAGCTCACGCAGGTGTCCGGCAAGGTGGAGGTGCAGAACACGGACGGCTCATGGCGCGAGGCCACGGTGGGCATGGCGCTGCGCCGGGATGAGCGCGTGCGCACCGATGACGGTTCGTACGCCATGCTGATTGGCGGCGAGGCGGTGGAAGTGCACATGGACCCGGGCACGGAGATTTCCGTGGACGAGCTGACCGAGTCGCTGTCCCGCATCCTTCTCTCGCGCGGTATGGCCACCGCCGTCGTGCGGCCGGGGCAGCGCCACACCTTCGAGGTGAAGGCGGCGAACGCGGACGCCAAGGCCACGTTGCAGCAGGCCGGTGCCTTCACCATGAGCAACAACGGCGACGGCACCGTGGCGGTGGGGACGCGTGAAGGCGAGGTGACGCTGCTTGGTCAGGGCAAGGTCGTCATCGTCCGCGCGGGACAGCAGGCCGTCGTCCGCCCGGGGCAGGCGCCGTCGGAGCCGTCACCCATCCCCACCAGTCTCCTGCTCAAGGTGGACTGGCCCACCGAGCGCACCCGCCGCGAGCGTGAGCTCGTCGTGCGCGGGCAGACGTCACCGGGCAGCCGCGTGGAGGTGGATGGCGTCAGCGTCAAATCCGATGCGGAGGGAAACTTCCAGCGAAAGGTGGTTCTTCGCGAAGGCCGCAACACCGTCGATGTCCAGGCCTATGGCGTGGGGCGGACGCAACAGAAGGACAGCAAGGACGTCGTCGTCGACACCACGCCGCCACCGCTCAAGACGGATACCGAGAACATCTGGAATCAGCCGCGCGACGAGTGACACAGCAGCCATGGGTGCGAGCGGGTGTTCGCCTTGACCCACGGCGAGGGGGCTCCCTACACTTCGGGGAGGATTCATTCCTGTTCAAGGGCAATCCCGGGCGAAAGCCCAGGTGCGCAAAGCCGCGGGGCCTGAAGTCCGGCCGGCCGTGACCGCCGTGGGAAGTCAGCACCGGACAAGTTCCGGGCCCACTGCGCCTTGGGCGGGGCATGGGTCTTCATTTCGGAACCCCCGGGAGGTCCTATCCGATGCTGCGGACACTGGCCCTGAGTTGCTGCCTGTCTTCCCCGCTCGCCTTCGCCTCCACACCGGAGCTCCGCACCCTGACGGGCACCCTGCACGTGGTGGCCGGCGGCCCGGGTGACCAGACGGACCCGCACGTCAGCGGACCGCTGGTGGCCTATACGAACGAGTCCCGCGGCACGAGCGAGATTCGCTACCACGACCTGCGGACCTCCGCGGATGCGGCCATCCCCAATGGGGGCGCGTTCGACTTCGTGTCGGACATCTCGGACGGCACCATCGTCTTCACGCGCGTGAGTACGTCGAGCGCCATCTACACGTTCGACGTGGCCGTGGACGCGGCGCCGCGGGAGCTGGCACCGGAGGCGGGAAGCAGCCGGCGCTCCGCGGTGATTGGCGGCCGCACGGTGGCGTGGCAGGACTTCGGCTACACCGGCGTGACGTCGCAGCCGGAGATTGCCGTGTATGACCTGGACCAGGGCACGCTGACCCGGCTCACGGATGACACGTTCCAGGACCGTGCGCCCGCGGTGTCGCCGGATGGCTCGACGGTGGTCTGGGCCAAGTGCGACGAGCAGGGCCTGCGTTGCGACATCTGGCAGGCGCGGCGAAGCGCCTACGGATTCAGCTCACAGGCGCTGACGGGCAGCGAGGGCGAGGAGTCGCAGCCGGACACCAACGGGGACATCGCCGTCTACGCCAGCACGCGGACCTTCGATGGCGTGACGGACCGGGACATCTACTGGAAGCCCCTGAACGGCGGCACGGAGCAGCGGCTGGCGCTGCCGGGCATGGACGCGAATCCCAGCATCAGCGGCTCGCTGATCGCCTTCGAACGCAGGGACCCGGTGAAGAACGACTTCGACATCTTGCTCTACGACTTGAGCACCGAGACGCTCTACGCCATCACCGAGACGCCGGAGAACGAGAGCCTCACCGACCTGAGCGTGGATGCGGATGGCACGGTGCGCGTGGTGTGGACCGTCTCGGAGAACGGCGACTTCAACGTCCATGCCTTCACCTTCAAGTTGGATGATGAGCCCGGGTGCAAGCTCGCGGCGCTGGACACGCCGTCCCCCGAGGCGGTCTGCGCGCGGCCCGGTACCTGGCCGCTGCTCGCGGCGCTGGAGGTCGCGCGCACCAGTGGCCAGCCCAACGGCGTGGCGCTCGGGTTCGCGGGCACGGGGGAGGGCGTGTTGTGCGTGGACAACGGCTACAACGGCGAGGACTCCACCGCGGGCTGGGTGTGGATCAACGGCCGCGAGCTGGTGGACCCGTCTCGCTTCAAGCAGGGGGTTCCGCTGGTGGCCACGCGCGCGCCGCTGGATGGGCACAACTCGCTGGCGGCGCTCATCTCCGGCAAGCCCGGCAGTGCCTTCCGGCTGCGCGTCTATGGTCCCCCCGCCGTGTGTCAGCCCGTGGCGGACACCTCCACGGGAGCCCGCGTCATTCCGGGGCGTGCGCTGAAGGCGGTGTCATCTTCGTCCTCGGCGGTGTCGCCGGCGACCTTCGTGCCCGAAGGGCCGGTGCATGACACAGCGCTTCGGGGCTGTAGCACGGGCGGCGGGCCGTTGACGCTTTCCGGGGTGATCCTGTTGCTGGCGTGCTGGCTGCGTCCGAGCGCGCGGATGCGGAAGGCGCTTCGGCACAGCCACCGTGCCCTGTAGACTGACGCGGCCCTGAACCGGTTTCTCCTCTTCGGATTGTTGCTGCTGTGTGCCCCGGCCTGGGCGGACACGCTCGAGATACTCGGGCCGTCGTCCGCCGTGGCGCCGGATGGATTCCCCGTGGCGCTCGTCCGCAAGGATTCGGCGGGCCGTCCGGTTCCGATGGGAAAGCCTTCGGTGCAGGCAGACGGCGCGGAGCTGCGAGAGGACACCGCGGAGCCGCCGCTGCGCACATTCGTGGTGACGCCGCGTCCGGGCGCGCGTGACGTCGTGGTCCGCGCGAGCGTGGATGGACTGGCGGCCCAGGCGCGCTACGTGCTGGGGCCACCGGCCGCCGAGGTGCGGCTGGCGCTGGAGCCGCCCGCACCCGTGAAGGGCAAGGACACGGAAGCGCGGCTCACCGTCCAGTTGGTCCGGCCGGATGGCACCGCGGATGACAGCGGCGCGCCGCCCGTGGTGCGGGTGAGCGTGGGCCGCGTGGAAGGGCTGGAGCGGACGGGGCCCGGCACGTATCGCGCGCGCTACGTCCTGCCGGACACGCGTTACCCCGAAGTGGCCATCCTGGTGGCCTTCTCCGCGTGGCCCAGTCCGCAGTCGGTGCATGGGGCTTACGGGCGCGTGCTCGTTCCGCTGGCCGCGTCCGTGAATCTGCCGGGAACGACGGAGCCCGACGCGGAGATTGCCATCGACATCGCGGGCCAGACGTTCGGTCCGGCGGTGGCCGGGCATGACGGCCGCTTCCGGGTGCCCATCATCGTGCCGCCCGGACATCGCATCGGGCAGGGGCGGGTGGTGGACAAGGTGGGCAACGTGCGGCGGATGCCCATCGACCTGAGGCTGCCGCCCACGGATGGCCTGGCCTGTGTGCTTCAGCCGCAGCGGCTCCCCTCGGACGGCGTGTCCCAGGCCCGGCTGGTCTGCGCGACGAGTGATGCCATGGGCCAGCCCGTGGGCGATGCGCGCGTCACGACGCAGGTCCGCCACGGCACCTTGCGCGGCCCCACGCGCGCGCCGGGAGGACTGCTGGAGTGGCGTTACACCGCGCCGCGGAAGTTGGTGAACGACGAGCGCATCGAGGTTGCGTGGCCTCAGCGCGGGCCCGGCTCGCGCGAGTCTCCGGCGCTGGAGTTGGTGCAGGGGCCCGTCGCGACGACCCGCCTCGAAGTGGGTGAAGCGCTGGTGCACCACGGGGCTCGCACGCGTGTGGAGGTGACGGCGCGGGATGCCTTCGACCGTCCCCGGCCGGGTGCGACGGTGGAGCTGAGCGCGCCTGTGGGAACCTTCGCTCCAACGGAGGAGCGACAGCCGGGGACCTTCATCAGCGCCTGGGCTCCGCCGGCCACGGGTGCGGCGACGGAAGTGGACCTGCGTGCGCGCGCGTGGGGGCCTTCGGGCAATGAGCCGGCGCGCATCACCGTGTGGCGGGCCGCGGGCGAGCTGTACGCGGGTGTGTCCGACCTGGCGGGTCTGCCGGTGCCGGGCCAGCCGCTGCGTGTGGATGGCCGCGAGGTGACGACGGGCACGGACGGCACGGTGCGCCTGGGGCCCGCGCGCGCGGGAACGTTGGAGATTTCGCACGGCGTGTGGACGGGCTTGACGCGGACGGTTCACGTGTTGGGCCCGGATGGGCCTGTGTTTCCGTTGGAGCGCCCGCTGGTGTCGTCCGCCACGTCCCAACGCGTGCGACTGGAACCTGAGATTCCGGTGAACGTGCGGCTCGAGGTGAGCGGGGCTCGGGTGACGTACTGGGTGGAGGATGCGAACGGGCAGGTGCTGACGGGGCGCGAGGTGTTCGTCTCGTTGACGGGTGGTCAGCGAGCCGATGAGCGGGTGGAGGAGGGGCGCACCTCCTTCATCGTGCGAGCGCCGGGACCGGTGAGTGTCTCCGTCGCGGATGTCGCCACGGGCGTCACGGCGTTGGCCGAGGTGCGCCCATGATGCGAATGCTGGCCTGCCTGTTCTCCGCCGCGATGCTGGTGCCGCTGAGCACCTGGGCGCAGGCGCTGTCGCAGGACACTCCGTCGCAGGCCTCCACCATCGCGGGCCGGGTGTGCCAGGACATGGACGGTGATGGGCTGTGCGGCGCGGATGAGCCGGGCCTGCCCGACGTGCGGTTGGTGCTCACCACCGGCCGCGATGTCCGCACGGACGCGCGGGGCCGCTTCCACATCACCGGCGTCGATGCCCGCGTGCCGGATTCGGTGGGTGGGCTGCACCTGCGGCCAGGGCGTCAGCGGTTGAAGGTGGACACGCGCTCGTTGCCGGTCTCCAGCCGGGTCAGCCCGGAGGCGGCGACGGTCGAGGTCCCCTGGGGCGCCGTCGTCCTCCAGGACTTCGCCGTGCGCAGCGTCGCGGTGGAAGCCGCGCCCGTGCAGCTCTCATTCACCAAGACACCGCCCATGGCGGAAGTCGCGCCAGGGCAGGGCGTCGTGCGCTTCCGTGTCGCAGGACAGGCCTCCGCGGGCGACGCCGTCACCGTGTCGGGTGTGGCAGCCCAGGTGGACGAGAAGGGCGCATGGCAGGCGCAGGTGCCGCTCGTCGCGGGAGAGAACCCGCTGTCCATCACCGCCACGGGGGCCCAGGGCACGGTGCGCCTGTACCGCCAGCGCGTGGACGTGGTGCCGCGTGACGGCGGCTGGTTGGTGGCCCCCAGGCCGATGCTGCCCCTCGCCACGCTCCAGTTGCCCGCGGGCAGTGACGCGCCCGCGGCCAGTGGCGCCTCCCGCGTGCAGGTCGAGGCGCCCGTGGGGACGCGCGTCCGCACGCCCGAGGGCGAAGTCGTGGTGGGGCCCGAAGGCCGTGTGGATGTCCCGGTGGTGTTGTCCCCGGGGCGCAACCAGGTGCCCGTGCGGCTGTCGCCGCCGGATGCTCCGCCTCGTGACGAGACGCTGGAGATTGTCGCCGCGGTACGTCCCTTCGCCGTGGGCCTGCTGGACCTGGAGGCCACCTATGCGCCGCGAAATGGCGACGTGCAGTTGCGGGGACGCGGCTCTGCTCACGCGGAGCTCCGGCTGGGCGCGGTGGACCTGGTGGGCGAGCTGGACCTGCGCGACACGGATGGCCGCACGCTGAACGGTGCCAGCCTGCCGGACTGGCTCCGCCCGCGCATGCCGGAGCGCTTCGACCGCGCCGCCGACCCGGACCTCGCGCCCGCGGAGTGGGGTGACGACTCGGTGTCACTGACGCCCAATGCCTCGGAGGCACGTCTTCGGTTTGAGGCTCGCCACGCGGAGCACGGCCGCGCGGGCCTGGGCACCTACCGCGCGCAGCTTCACGACCGTGAAGTGGGCCGTTATCACCGTCCGCTTTTCGGCCCCTACGCGGAGATTCATGCCGGCGAGGAGGCGGCGCGCGTGGGCGTGAAGGCGTTTGGCGGGAGCCTGACGGACCCGGTGCGGCAGGTGTCCGCGGTGCCCGCGCACGAGGAGCTGCGCGCCACGGGCGGAAGCCTCTACTACCTGGGCGCGGCCTCGGTGGCGGAGGGGTCCGAGCTGGTGCGCGTGGAGCTGCGGGACGGCGTCACCGGCCTGCCGCTGGGCGAGCGGCACCTCATTCGCGGCATCGACTACGACATCGACTACTTCGCCGGCCGTATCCTCCTGGCGCGTCCGCTCTCCTTCCTCGCGGGCGAAGCCTGGCTGCGGACCAGCGCGCCCACGGAGTCACCCGAGCCGGTGCTGGTGGTGGACTACGCCGCGCTGCGCATCGCGGACGCGGGCGACACGGCGGGCGGTGAGGTGTGGGGCGAGTGGCGCGGCTCGCGGGTGGGACTGGGCGCGGTACGCGAGGGCCGGGAGGGACGGCCGTACACGCTCTACACGGGACGCGCGAGCACGGCGCTCGGTGGTTACCGCATGGCGGCGGAAGTCGCGTCCAGCCGTGGCACCGCCGTGGATGCTTCGTTCTTCGGCGTCTCGGATGACGGTGGCCTCAGCTTCATCCGTCCCCGGCAGGACGTGGGCACCGGCGCGGAGGCTCTGAGTCTCCAGCTCTCAGGCCCCGGGCTTCACGGCGAGGGCACGGTGAACGCGGCGTTCCGCCTGCGCGGGCGGGGCTTCTCCGATGGCGCACACACCGACGCGGCGCGCTTCCGGCAGTCGTCAATCCGTGTGAGCCAGCCGCTGGGCCGGCTCCGGTTGACGTTGCTGGCGGACGAGCGGAGCTCGGCCGATCCGCGTGAGCCGTTCGTGGACAGCCCGTTCTCCGCTCGCGTCCTGGCCGCGGGTGTGGGTTGGGAAGAGGCGCGCTGGGGCGTGCGTGCGGAGGTCCGTGACTCGCGGTTGAACGCGGCGCGGGTGGCGGGCGTGGGGCCCACGCTCTTCGGCGGTCGCACCTCCGCGGGCGTGGCGGGCTCGCTGCGGGTGTTCGAGCGGCTTCAGCTTCGCGCAGCGCACCGGCAGGCCCTGGCCCTGCATGGCGAAGGGCCCGGACGCTTCGATGACACCTTCACGTCCGCGGGCGTGGATGTCGAGGTGGACCGGACCACGCGCGCTGGGGTGTTCGGAGGCTGGGGACCGGAGCTGGGCCCCCGGGCGTGGGCCAACGTCGAGTCGCGGCGGGGGCAGGACGTGTTCTACGGCGGTTACTCCGTCGACGTGGACGGCCCTGACTTCGGCGCGGGACGGACGCTGACGGGCGCCCGCACGGAGCTGCCGGAGAGTGGCACCGCGCTCTTCGTGGAGGATGTGGGCTCGCACGACGCGACGGCTGTGCGGCTGGCTCGCGCCGTGGGCTTCCAGCAGCAGGTGACGGGCGGTTTCAGCGTGGGCGCGCGCTACGAGCGCGGCGTGCGCAGCCTGTTGGACGTGGACAGCCCGCTGCGGCGCGAGGCGGGCGGTGTCTTCGGGCAGCTCGTCCTGGCGCGCTTGCGGCTGGACGGGCGTGTGGAGCTTCGCCGGGAGGAGGGCACGCCGGAGCGAGGCGCGGCCACCTCGGTGGACCGGGTGCAAGCGGTGGTGGCGCTGGCCGCGCAGGCGCAGTTGCTGGAGGACGTGACGGCCTCCGGGCGGGTGGACTTCGCGCGCACCGTCAACGCGGACGTGCTGGAGACGCGGATGGTGGAAGGCTACGCCGCGGTGGCGTGGCGGCCGGGGCCCTGGCTGGTGGTGGCGCGTTACGGCATCACCCGCGAGCTGTTGCCCGGCGTCCGGTCCGCCTTTGGAGACCGGGCCTTGCAGACCCTCTCTCTCTTGCCAGCGGTGCGCCTGGGCGACCGGCTCTCCGTGGCGGCGGGCCTGCATGCGGGGCACACCCGGGCGGAGGACTCGGGGAGTTGGGTGTGGACGGGCACCCTCCGTCCCGCGGTGCGAATCGTGGGCGGTCTGGAGCTGGGGGCAGAGCTGGCACGGCGGACGGCGTCTCCCGAGGGCGAGCGGCTGACCGCGCTCCGTGCGGAAGTCGCCTATCGGGTCGATGAACGGCTGCGCTTGGCCACCGGGTACACACTCCTGGGCTTCAGCGGCTTGGGTTTGTCCCCCGACTCGTCGGACAATCAGGACCGGCTCTACCTGCGAGCCGAAGTGGCCTACTAGGAGCAATCCGTGCGTCCCCTCGTCATCATCAGCCTCTGCCTGGGTGTTGCCACCGCGGCACGCGCCGACTGGGACGTGAATGAGGTGCCGGGCATCGCCCGCAGTGTGGACGTCTTCGCTCCGGGCATCTACTCGGTGAGCACCTCGACGCAGACGGAGCTGTTCGAGAACGGCATCCAGTCCGCCGTCTTCCTGCACAGCGACGTCTTCGGCACGTTCTTGTCTCCGATGGGCTGCTTCGCCGTCGTCGTGCGCCCGGGTGACGTCATCAGTCACCAGAACTGCCGTGCGGCTGGAAACATCATCCCCCCGGACCCGGTGAACACCGTGGTGGGTATCCGGCGGGTGAAGCACACCCCGTCTGGTACGGGCTATGCCGCGGTGGCCCTCTCTGACGGTGGACTCTCACTGCTGACGGCATCAGCGGGGCTCGCAGGCCCCACGCCCTGGACGTTGCTGAGTGCCGGCGCGGGCCTCTTGTCCTCCACGGACGTGCTGGGCGTGGTGGAGACTTCGGATGGCGCGCCCCATGCGCTCTTCAGTGTCACCGGTGTCACCCGGACGGAGTTCCTCTGGTACACGCGGGACAGGCGTCAGGCGCAGATGGTCGTGCCGTCGCACCTGACCAGCAAATCCCCGCGCACGGTGGACCTCTTCGCTGGAAGCGGACCGCATCCCATCGCGTTGTTCGGCAATTCGGACGGCCTGTTCCGCGGACAGTTGGACCCGGCCGGGACGACCTTCTCCGCCGTGATGTTGCCCGACGGCATGAGCGACGTCAGCATCACCTCGGTGGACGTGAACACGGGCAACGGCAGCGTCCATGGCGAAGGCTTTGGCCTCGCGGTGGGCGTGGATCCCAGCGGGGAGCCCGTGGTGCTGGGGGCCGTGCCCGCGAGCAGCGCGGACAACGCGGGGACTCAGTGGCGGGTCCACCCGGTCTTCGAGGGCTCGGCGCTTCCGGGCGCTTCGCAGGCGACGCCGCTCGAGGTGTCGTGCATCGGCTCCTCGTTCTGCCTGTTCATCCTGGACCAGCCGAGCTTCAACGTCGTGACGTACGTCAACGCCAACGCCCCCGTGCTGGACGTGGGGCCCTCGCCCATCGTGGTGAACGAAACGGGGACGGCGACGGCTCGGTTCTCCGCCACCGACGCCGACTCCGATGCGGTGCGCGTGTCGGTGGATGCATCGTCAACGCCGGGCGGCGACCTGGTTGGCGTCAACATCGTGGAGCACCCCGACCAGCTCGACGTGACGCTCGTTCCGCAGCGGCCCGTCTGCAAGGACGAAGAGGGGTTCCTGCGGGTCTACGCCTCGGACGGGCTCGCGTCCCACGACGTGCAGGCCACGGTGGCCTACCGGGTGGTGAACACCAAAGGGCCCGCGCAGCCCACGGTGTTGCCCTCACGGGAGTCGACCACCGCGTCGGGCGCGTCGCGGGTGTTCACCGCGCAGCCGGCGAGCGAGGCCTGTCCGGCGGTGCGCTACGTCTGGTCTCCCGTCTCAGGACAGTCGGGCGCACCGCTGCTCTCCACCGATGGCGGCGCCCAGGCGACCTTCACGCCGCCGGAGGTGCTGTGCCAGGAGTCGGGTACCAGCTACGCGTACGAGGTCCGTGGCGTGGATGAAGGCGGCCTGACGTCCAGCGCCGCCGCCATCTTCACCGTGGACGTCGCGCCCTGGGGCCGGCCGCTGGTGCCCTTCGCCTCGGGCTCGGAGCGGACGCTCACGTCGGGCCCAGGGGCCAGCGTGGACGTGGTCCCCGATGCGCTGCACACCTGCGAGGGGACGTCCGGATTGCCGACCGTGGACACGGAGTGGCGGCTGAGCGCTTCCGGTTCGGGCATTCCCGACGGTGTCACGGTGAGGACCGCGGACGGAACGGCCGTCACGTTGCACTCGCCGGTGTCGAGTGAGCGCCTGCGCGTCGAGGCCGCGGAGTGCGCGCACGGGACGCTGGCCCTCACCGCCAGGAATCGCATTCCCGTCGCCGGCGGTGGCACGCAGGACAGCGCTGACGCCGAGCTCCGCGTTCGGGTGGAGCCTTCCTTGGAGGACGTGGCCACGGGCAGCCTGGAGCTGGGCGTGGTGCCGTCGGGCGAAGGGGACGTGGACATCGCCCTGGACACGTCGCTGAACTGCGTGGACGTGCGCACGCTGAAGGCGCGGATGTTCCTGGAGACACTGGGCGGCGAGGCACTGGATTCAGCGGTGGTGCCGGTACCCGGGACGTGGCGCCCCGCGCTCCCGCGCTCCTGCACCCTCGAGTCCTACCGCGTGCGCGGCGAGCTCTTCGACGACAGTGAGGGGCCGGTGCGAGAGGGCGGGCGTGCCCAGGTGGAGATTCCCAACCAGCCCCTGCCGGCGCGGCTGGGAGCGCTCGAAGCCGGGGCCCTGGTGGCACGCTGTGGCGAAGGCGCGAGCGCCACCCTGACGCAGACGATTCCGGCGAATGCCTGCGGCGACGTGGCCATCTCCTGGTCCCAGGTGGCGGGGCCCGCGCTGTCAGAGGTCTCCCTGGCGGGCCCGAGCGTCACGGTGAGCACGCAAGAGACAGGGCTGGAGGCGCTGGTGGGTCAGGCCATCACCCTGCGCGTCCTCGCCGACGCGGGCGGCAGCAACACCGCGACCACGGATTACGTGCTGCCGATTACCTCCGAGCGCTTCGTGGACGTGCGTCACGCGATGGAGTCGCCCACGGCGTCGGAGAAGGGGCTGGTGGGCGTGGTGGTGGAGCTGCGCAACACCTCCGATTGCGAGGTCGGCGGCCTCCACTACCTGGAGAACGTGGACGGGCTGGAGTGGGTGCCCGGCAGCGTGAAGCTGGACGGCGTCGCGGTGGAGGCGCGGGCGGTGGACGGTGGCTTCCGGGTGGAGGACATCCGGCTGCCCGCGCAGGGCACGCAGACGCTGACGTACGTGGGCCGCTCGCCGCTGCTGTCCACGCCACGGCTGGGCGGGGAGATGACCCTCAACGGCGTGCCCGTTTCGGGGGATGCCGCGGTGCCGCCTCCGACGTCGGGATGCGGCTGCTCGGGAGGGGGTTCGGGCGCGGCCGTCTTCGGGCTGGCGGCGCTGGCGCGGGTGCTGCGCCGCCGGAAGTAGGGCGGTGGTTACAGCCCGAAGCTGATGCGGTGACGGCGGCTCGGCGTGTCGGGCCTCTCCTCCAGTACACCGAGGAGCTCCAGTCCCCGCAGCGTGGCCAGCGTCTGCCGCTCCGGCAGGTCGGTGAGGGCGAGCAGGTCCTCCACCGTCTTGCTGCCGTCCGCATATGCCAGCACCAGGGCCTGGGCCCCTTCGAGCTTCAGCTCGTGCAGGCCATAGGGCGCGTCGGCGGTGGGGAACAGCCGGCGCGAGCGCGGCATGTGCCGACGCAGCGTCACCAGCGTCTCCGTCTTCGCCACGCCCTCCAGCACCAGGTCACCGGGGAAGACGGACAGCTTCACCAGGTCCGTGCGGCGGGGGCGCATGGCACTGAAGCCGTAGCCGCCTTCCTTCCACGTGAAGGTGGACCAGATGATCTCCTTCACCTGCTCCACCAGCAGTTGCGCTCGCTGGGCCGCGTCCATCAGGCCCATGCGCAGCATGGCCTCGCCGGTGCGCAGGCCGTGCTCCTTCGCGAAGGCGGCGACCTCGGCGAGCCGGGCCTCGGGCAGCACACCCTGGCGGATGCAGAAGCGGCCGAAGCGCTCGGCGGCGAGGTTGGACGCGGCGTACACGACGCGGCCGGACTCGAAGTAGACGACCTTGAGCACCTGGCCCTGCTGAAGCTTCAGCTCGCCGTGGTGGCGGGCCTCGTAATAGGCGTTGAGCAGCCGCGCGACGGTGGCGTCCTCCAGGACGCCGCCCAGGGACCAGTCGGGCAGTGCGCGCTTGGGCGGCGGCGGAGTCGAAGGCGCGGTGCTTTCGCTCCAGACCTGCTCGCGCCGGCCGAAGGGCAGGGGGAGGGCGTGCTCCGTGTCCGCGGGCTCTGGCAACGGGTCGGTACTGGGGACGACCTGCAGGGGCTCGGCGGCGTCGCTGGGCTCAGGGGGGAACTCTTCCAGCACGATGAGGTCCTCGGTATCGAGCAGCTCGTCCAGCAGCACGCTCTCCGCGATGGGCGGGGGAGCGCGGGGTTGAGGAGCAACGCCACCGGCCTGCTCCAGGGCCTCCATGACGGTGATGAGCTCGAACGGTTTCTCGAAGAAGGTCCGGGCGCCGTGGACCTGCACGGCCTCCTGGGCGAAACGGTCCCCTTTGTACACACCGCTGACGGCGATGGCGGGGATGCCATGGGCACGCAGGGCGGCCAGCACCTCGCTGCCCCGGATGTCCGGGAGCAGCAGGTCCACCAGGGCCGCGTCCCAGTGTTGTCCGGGGCCGAGCGTCTCTAGCGCGGCCTCTCCAGTGGCCGCGGCTTTCGCGTCGTGTCCCCGGCTTTGCGCCAGGGCGACGATGAGGGAGGCCAGCTCGTGGTTGTCTTCGACGATGAGCAGTCGCGCCATGGGCGCGCAGACCATAGCATCCGCGTCATGGACGTTCAGGGCTTCCACCACGTGGCCATCCAGGCGCGGGACATCGAGTGTGTCACCGGCTTCTACAGAGACCTGCTGGGCTTTCCGGAGTTGACCCGTCATCTCCGCCCGGACGGCTCCTTGCGGAGCATCTGGGTGGGCGTGCCTGGGGGCGGCTTCCTGGCTATCGAGGCGGCGGGCGGCGAGCCCGTCTCCACGCCGTTCCGCCACGAGGCGCCGGGCCTCTTGATGCTGGCGTTCCGGATTCCGAAGGCCGCTCGGGCGGGCGTGGTCGACACCTTCACCCGCGCGGGTGTGCCGCTGGAGCATGAGACGCGGTGGTCGGTGTACGTCCGGGACCCCGAAGGCAACCGCGTGGCGCTCAGTCATCACCCGGAGGACTAGACGCACCGTCCCACGGGTGCGGGTGTGCTTGCGGAGCGGGACGGGGCACGGCTACAAGCGGCCCCATGCGCCTGGGTGAGCAGCTCCTGAAGGATGGTCTCGTCACCGCCGAGGGACTCGAGGAAGCGCTCGAGGCCCAGGTGGTGCATGGCGGGCGGCTGGGAACGAACCTGGTGGAGCTGGGCCTGCTGTCGGAGGTGGACCTGGCGAAGGCGCTGGGCAAGGTCCACAACAGCGCGTTCGCGTCCGGGGAGATGGTTCCGGACCCCAAGGCGATGGAGCTGGTCTCCTCGAACCATGCGGACGACAAGGAGTACCTGCCCATGCGGGTGGACGCGACGCGGCTGAGCATCGCCGTCGTGAACCCGCACGACTTCTCGACGCTGGACGCGATTGCCTTCAAGACGGGCAAGCGCGTGGTGCCGGTGGTCATCCCCGAGTTCCGGATGAACCAACTGCTGCGCCGTTACTGCAAGGCGTTCCGGCCGCTGCGCGCCATCGACATGAACGCGGTGCGGCCGCGTCCCTCGGCGGGCTCGCAGGCCGAGCTGGCCAAGGCCGCGGAGACGCCGCCAGACTTGATGAGCGAGGAGGAGTTCCAGTCCGTCTACGCCTCCGCCCTGCGCGGCGGCGCCGACTACGACGGGGACATGGGCGAGGAGGAGATCATCACCGGCGTGGAGGTGCTCGAGGCCGCGCCCGAGCCTCCGCCGGCGACTGTCCGGCCGCAGGTGCCCGTGGCTCCGCCGCCGCCACCTCAGGCCATCGCTGTTCCACCGCAGAGGGTTCAGCCGCCCGTGCCGCCCCCGGCGCCCGAGCTGGGCGGTACGCCACCGCCTGTGGAGGTGCCGCGCGCGCCGGAGCCGCCGCCGACGCCGCTGACCTTCGCGGAAGCACAGGCGGAGCTGGCGCGCAGCTCGGACCGCGAGGACGTGGCGCGCACGGTGCTGCGCTTCGCGCTGGGCAAGTGGAAGCGGAACCTGCTGCTGTCGGTGCAGGGCAGCCTCGTGACGGGCTGGCACGGCATGGGGGTGGGGGTTCGCGACGCGGTGGTGCGCCGTATCGGTGTGCCGCTTCGGGAGCAGAGCACCTTCCGGCTCGTGCGGGACACGCGCTCGCACTACATCGGGCCCGTTCGCCGTGATGCGGCCATGGGCGTGTTCTACAAGCTGCTGGGGGACGGGTTCCCGAAGACGGCCGTCATCCTCCCGCTGCTGGTGCGCGGCAAGGTCGTGCACCTGCTCTACGTGGACAACGGCCCGGACCAGCTCACTCCGCCCGACGTGGGTGAGCTGCTCATCCTCTCGCAGAGCGTGGGCCGCTCGTACGAGGCGATGATGCGGCGCCGCAAGAGCGCGTAGGACGTCGCGCGCTCGCGGCGGAATGGCTCAGGTGGACAGCTCCTCCACCTGGAACGTCATGCCCGCGCGGCGCAGCCGCTCCACCAGTCGCATGCCCATGGCGGAGGCTGGCGTGAGCACGCCGCCCGTCGTCGGATTGTCGTCGAAGGCGAGGCACAGCGCGGACTCGGCGAGCATCCGGGACGTGGCCGCGTAGCCCGGATCTCCCTGCGCCGCCACCTTGCCCTTCAGCCGCACCTGCTTGCCCGTGCGGGGGGAGGTGCCTTCGCCGCGAAGCTGCGTGACGAAGAAGCCTTTCTCCCGGGCCTCCGGTGACGGGCCTTCACCCGGCGCGGGCAGGACCTTCTTCTCCAGCAGCGTGCGCAGGGGCTTCACCTGCATCGCGGCGACGACGCCTCCCAGGCCCGCGGTGACGCCCGTGGCGCGCAGCAGGCCCTTGGGCCCGGCGCCATAGCTGGCGACCTCCGCGTACCGGAAGTTCTCTCCCCACGGGTGACCGAGCAGCGCGTTGCTGCGCCGGACGACGCGCGTGTTCACGGTCGCCATGAAGAACGGGCCGGTCCACTGGCCCAGCTCCTGGCTGTAGTGGATGCCCAGCGCGTCCTTGGACTCGGGCCTCCAGCGGCCTGGGACGGGGTCCAGCGCATGCGGGTGGGCCATGATTCGCCGCACCGAGCGGTCCGTTGAGGCTTCTTCCATCGCCTGCACCATGCTCGCGGCCGTGCCACCGCTGGCGCCTCCGCGCATGGGACCCATGTAGAGGCGGACGGCGTCCAGGTGGCCGCCGTGTCGCTCCCGCATGTGCTCCTGCATCATCAACACGCCCAGGTCTGACGGAATCGAGTCGAAGCCACAGGTGTGGACGATGCGTGCGCCGCTCTGCCGCGCCTGCTCGTGGTGGGCGTCAATCATTCGCCGCATCCACTGCACTTCACCCGTCAGGTCGCAGTAGCTGACGCCGGCCCGAACACACGCCGCGACGAGCTCGCTGCCGTAACGTGCGTAGGGGCCCACCGTGGTGCAGACCACGCGGGTGCGAGGGACCAGGGCATCCAGCGACGCGGCGTCGCGTGCATCCGCGACGAGCAGCGGTAGCTCCGCGGAGGAGGGCGCAATCGCCGCCAGCCCCTGCCGGACCTTCTCCAGCTTGCCGAGGTCGCGTCCCGCCAGAGCCCACCGTGCGCGGTGGCTGTCCTGGGTCCTGGCGAGATATTCGGCGACCAGTCGCCCGGTGAAGCCGGTGGCGCCCCAGGCGATGATGTCGAACTCCGTGGCGGAGGTGTTCATGGGCGCGGGAGTCTGGTCGCGCCCCGAAAGCACCGCAACCGCGGCGTGAAACGAGTGTTCACGCCGCGGAGATTGCTACCCCGGTTACTCCTCTTCGGGGTTCTCGAAGTTGACGTCGAAGGTGACGCGCTGGCCCGGCTCCACCTTGAACGTCTTCTGCCACCGGGAGTTGTTCACGATGACCAGGAGCTGGTGCGTGCCTTCGTACAGGTCCAGTTCCTCGATGGGCGCGGCACCGATGAGCCGACCATCCACCGTGACGATGGCGCCCTCCGGGGCGCGTACGTTCGCGAATCCCTTGTTGAGGAAGATCTGCTGCGAGGAACGGCCACCCGCAGGCACGTTGATGACCCGTGTCGTCTGGATGCCGAGCACCGGGTTGCTGAGCGTCAGCACGTGACGGCCCGCGGGCACGGCCGCGGAGACCGGCGTGCGGCCCAGGTACTGGCCAGGAATCGAGACCTCCACGCGCGGGTCCACGGTGACGTCCAGCGTGCCCATGGGAATGCCGGCGTCCGCGGGGCCCGCATCCAACGTCACGCCGGCGTCGACGGGCAGGGCGTCGGTGACGCCCGCGTCCTCGAGCTCGGACTCGATGTTGGAGGGCAGCCGGCTGAGCACGACGGCCCCCGCGCCCACCGTGAGCGCCAGTCCAACGCCCACGAAGGCCATCCAGCTACGTGACGGCTTCTGCGCGGCAGGAGGCGTCGTGGGGGCCGCGTGTGCGCCCGTGCCCGTCGGGCCGGTGGACACAGTGGCCCCTGCTGCGGCCCCCGGGCCCGTGGCGCTGGGATGCGCCTGAGTGCCTGCGCCCGACTGATGCTGTGCGCCCGCGCCGGAGTGGGCCTGTGCGCCAGCCTGGGAAGGAGCGCCCGCGCCGGACTGCGCCTGTGCGCCTGCACCAGCCTGCGCAGGAGCGCCCGCGCCGGACTGCGCCTGTGCGCCTGAGCCTGAATGGGCCTGAGTGCTTGCGCCGGACTGATGCTGTGCGCCCGCGCCGGAGTGGGCCTGTGCGCTTGCGCCCGCCTGTGACTGGCCACCTGCACTGGACTGAGTCTGTGCGCCCGCGCCGGAGTGGGCCTGCGCGCCAGCCTGCGCCTGGCCACCCGCACCGGACTGCGTCTGGGCCCCCACCGAACCAGAGCCGGACTGCCCAGCGCTGCCCGCAGCCGATGCCGCCTGCGCGTTGCCACCGGCCGCCGATCCACTCCCAGCCTGCGCCCCCGAACCATCGGGCGAGCCGGAGGCATGCAACTGTCCCGGCAACTCCGGCCACTTCGCGGGCATCAAGCCCGGGGGCAGGGCGCCGCGCGCGAGGAACTCCGCCACGGCGGGCGGAGAGATGCCCGCCTTCTGCATCACCTCGGCGATGCCCGTTTCAATCACTCGCCGCCGCGTCGCGCGAGCCTCGCTCTCGGGCGGGAAGTACTTCGACAGGAACTCCGAGAACTCCGCATGCGTGGGCAGCGAGCCGACGGCCTCGACCACGGCCTCGCGGAACGCGAGCGCCGTCGGATACCGCTCCTTGGCCCGCTTCGCCGTCGCCCGGCGCAGCACCGCGTCCAACTTCAGCGGCACGTCCTGCGCCATGGGCGGCAGCGAGCGCGTGAGCACGGCCTTGTCCGGGTCCGCCGCATCCTTGAAGGGAATCTTCCCGGAGAGGCACTCGTGCAGCACGAGTCCCAGGAGGAACACGTCCGACTGGACGTTGACCGCCTCGCGTCCACCGAGGAGCTGCTCGGGCGCGCTGTACAAACGCCGGTTCTTCACGCGCTTGCCGCCGCGCTCACGCGGAGCCACGCCGAGCGCGCCGTAGCCCGTCACCTTCGTCAGACCGCCGAAGGAGATCATCAGCGTCTCGGGCCGGACGTCACCGTGCACGAAGGGCGTGCCGTCGTCATTGCCCGCGACGTGCGCGTAGTGCAGACCCACGGCGGCATCCGCCACGACGAGCGCCGCGAAGTGCGGCGGCAGGCGGGGGTGGGCCTCCAACAGGCGACGCAGGGGCTCGCCGTCGGCGAACTCGGTGACACGGGCCAGTCCGCCATCCTGCTCGGCCAAGGCGTGGACACGGAGGATGTGCGGATGCTCGAAGACGAGCGCGCGAGCTGTCTCGCGACGCAAGGTCGCCTTCAGCTCGGGGTTCTGCACGACATCTTGCGGTGCCCAGATGAGCACCACGGGACGGGGAGACGCGCCGTCCTCCAGGGCGAGTCCGAGGAAGGCGCGTGAGCCTTCCCCGGCCAGCAGGGGACCAAGGGATTGGTAACGGACGGAACTCATGACACCGCATGTTAGTGCGAGTCACGCGGGTCCTGAAATACGGGGAGCCCGTCTCCCTTTCCCGGCAGCTACAGCCGGTAGCCTGCTTCCCGTTCGAAGGGCAGCGTCACGTGGTAGCCGTAGCGCCCCCGCCGCACGAGCAACAGGACGCTACGTCCCCGTCGCGCGGTGAGCAGGGCCTCCCGGAAGGCGTCGTTCGTCGTCACGGGCTGGTTGTTCACACGGAGGATGATGTCTCCGGGCTCCAGCCCGATGTCCGCCGCCGCCGAGCCCTGACGCACGCCGGACACGGCCAGGCCGCCGCGAATCTCCTTTACGCGGAGTCCCAGCCGCTCCCACGCCAGCCCCTCGACCATGCGAGCGGGGAACTCCACCGGCGTCACCTGAACGGTGCGCAGGCCGCCGTCGCGGAAGAGCACCACCGGGAAGGCGGAGCGGGCAGGGTAGCCGCGCACGCGGGTGTCGAAGTCCTCGGCGTCCTGGATGCGCGAGCCGCCCAGCTCCGCCACCACGTCCCCGCGCTTCACTCCCGCCTCCGCGGCCGGACTCCCTGCCTCCACCGCCGTCACCAGCGCGCCATAGGCCCGGTCCCACCCGAGCTGCCGGGCGACGCGGACCGGCAGGTCGGCCGTATCGATGCCCACCCACGCCGGGCGCACCTTCCCGAAGCGGGTCAGCTCGTCGACGATGCGGCGCACCTTGTCGGCCGGAATCGCGAAGCCGATGCCCTGCGCGCCGCCGCCGAAGATGGCGGTGTTGATTCCGATGATTTCCCCATCCACGTTGAGCAGCGGGCCGCCCGAGTTGCCCGGGTTGATGGCGGCGTCCGTCTGCACGAAGTCGTTGTAGACGCGGTTGTCGGCGCGGAAGGTGCGGCCCACCGCGGAGACGACGCCCGCGGTGACCGTCTTGCTCAGGCCGAACGGGCTGCCGATGGCGACCACCGTCTCGCCAATCATCAGGTCGGAGCTGGTGCCCAGCTTCGCGATGGGGAGGGCCTCCTTGGCATTGACCTTGAGCACCGCCAGGTCGTTCGCCGCGTCGCTGCCGATGACCTCCGCTTCGAACGAGCGGCCATCCGCCAGGATGACGTGGATGGCGGACGCGCCCCGGATGACGTGGTCATTGGTGACGATGATGCCGCTGGGGTCGATGATGGCGCCGCTGCCCAGGCCGGAGATTCTCTGACGCTCCGGCTCCGCGCCCATGCCACCGAAGAACTCCTCCAGGGGAGAACGGCGTCCACGGAAGCGCGACTCCACCTCCTGTTCGGTGCCGATGTAGACGACGGCGGGGGAGACCTTCTGCACGACCTCGACGATGGCGTCTCGCCGCCGCGCCAGGTCAGCGTTCGCCGTGCCCGAGGTCAGCAGGGCCACCACCAGCAGGCTCCACCTCATGACTGCGTGCTTCATTCCAACCCTCCGTGCACCGCCAGGGATTGTCGAGCGAAGGACATTCTGACTGTTGGGAAGGCCGCAGCCTACCCGGGCCCCCTGGATGCGGTGTCTCGCTCTTCATAAACCACTCCGGTCATCCATGAACGATTGCATCTCTGGGATGCACGTCCTCTCGGGGTCTCAGTACACCGTGGGAGTGGATTGTTATCCTGGCGGCGCGCAAGCAGTCGCGGCGTGCCGAGGCGAGGGAGTGGAAGCATGAGTCTCGTCCTGGTCGCGGACGATGAGCCAGCGGTGTTGGAGGTTCTCAGTCAAGTCGTGGAGGACCTGGGCCACGACGTCTTGAGAGCGCGGGATGGCGAGGAGGCGCTCGGCCTGGCGCGTGCCCGGCATCCTCAGCTGGTGGTGACGGACCACATGATGCCGCGGCTGAGCGGCGTGGAACTCTGCCGCCGGATGAAGCAGGAGGCACAGCTCAAGGACGTGCCCGTCATCCTCCTCAGCGCGGTGCTGCCCCAGGGCGCGCCGGAGGCGTTCGCCTTCCTCCACAAGCCCTTTGAAATCACCGACTTTGAATCGGTCATCCACAAGTCGCTGGCCGCCTCGCCGGAGCCTCGGATGGAGGCGCACGCGGCGTCCCCCTTGAGCGCGCTGGGGCAGTGGGTGGCGCAGGCGCTCCAGGGCCCGCTCGAAACGGCCCGCGAGCAGCTTCGCCGGTTGGAAGGTACGTCCTCCGTGGACCGCGCGGCGCTGGACACGCTGGCGGCGCAGCTCCAGTCCATGGAAGCCGTGGGGCGTCACCTGCGCGAGCTGGCGTGGCTGTCCTCGGGCGAGGCGACGCTGAAGCGAATCGACACGGACGTGGGCCAGCACCTGCGCGACGCGGTGGCGGCACATGGCGCACACGTCACGTTGGAAGCACCCGAGGAGCCAGTCCACGCGCAGGTGGACCCGCCGCGCATCCGGCAGGTGTTCGACGTGCTGCTGGCGAACGCGGTCCGGCAGGGGGATACGGCGGTGGCGCTCGAAGTCTCCCAGACACAGCTCACGGTGCGCGTGAAGGACGCGGGGCCGGGGCTGGCCGCGGAGGCGCTGGCCCACCTCTTCACGCCCTTCCGGACGGATGCGAAGGGCGTCTGCGGACCGGAGCTGTACGTGGCTTCGGAGCTGGTGCGCCTGCAAGGGGGCGCGCTGTCCGTCCAGTCACGACCCGGCGAGGGCTCCACGTTCAGCCTGATGCTGCCCAGGAGCACCTGACGCGCTCGTCCCGGGCAGGTGCCGTTCGATGGCGTCCACCAGGGCCTGCTCCTCCTCCGCCGCCTGGAAGCGCGCCTTCATGCGCTCCAGCTCGTGCCGGTACGACGGTTGTTCGACGACTGCGTCGAGCAGCGGAACCAGGGTGTCGGGCGTCAGCGAGCGAAGGTCCGCGCGCTGCCCCAGCCCGTGGTGGACGACGCGAGCCGCGATGCCGGGCTGGTCGTACTGGACGGGCAGGACGACCATGGGCACGCCGAAGTAGATGCACTCCTTGACGCTGTTGAAGCCGCCGTGGGTCACCATGGCGGACGCGCGGCGCAGCATCTGGAGCTGGGGGACGCGCGTCACGGACACGAGATTGTTCGGGACGGGGCCAGGGAGCGTCTCCCGCCATTCATTGGTGGCCACCACGAACTGCCACGCGGGCCGCCGCCGCGCGGCCTCGGTGACGGCTTCGTGGAAACGCCGGGCCTGCTCGGGGGGCATGGCCATGGTGCCCAGCGAGCACAGGACCAGGGGGCGCTCCGGGCTCAGCCGCTCCCAAGGGAAGTCGGGCTCCTTGCGCTCCAGGTCGATGCACGGCCCCGTGTAGTGGACGTCGATGGAGAGCCGCACGCCACTGAACTCCACGAACTCTCGGGGGCAGAGGACGAGCATGGGGTCGTGCTCGCCACTGAGGCGCCCCGCGAAGTCCAGATGCTCGGGCGGATACCCGTACTTGCGCGCCAACGCGTGCCGGTACCGGAGGTCCGCCGGCTCCAGTCCGACCCAGCTACGCCAATCCTCCATCTTCGATGCGAACAGGATGCGGCCCCAGTCGAGCGCGCCTCGGATGATGCCGGAGAGCTGGCCATCCGGGATGACGTTGGAGGTCGGCGGCGGCGTCATGAGCTCCCACCGCATGGGGATGCTCGTGTTCAACACCAGGGTGGGAACCTGGTGGCCGCGGAGGACGAGGAACGGCTCTGGGAGGAGGACATCCGTGAGACCCAGGTCCGGCCGCGTCCGGGTGATGATGGCGTCGAGCTCCCCCTGGAGCACCGACTCATACATCTGGTTCTGCTTGCGCAGCACCTGCAGCAGGTAGCGCACCCGCTTCAGGCCCTTCCACTGACTCACCCGCTCCTTGACCTCATCCTGGAAGCCCAGGGGGAACAGGTGTTCGAAGAGGCACTCGAAGTCGAACCCCTCCGCGCGAATGAGCGCCTCGGTGTCCCGGATGCCGCAGAAGACAATCCGGTGCCCCCGCTTCTGGAGGGCCCGGGCGAGCTTGAGCGAGGGATTGATGTGCCCACGCTCGGGCAGGGGGCAGACGAGGAGGGTCGACATGGAGGCTCCTGGCGGTGTGGCCTGAAGCCTCCAGGGGCGTGGCGAGACGTCAGGCCTGCTGCGACTTCAGCATCCAGCCAATCATCTTGTACAGAAGCCGGGCGCCGACGTTGCCGTCCCACTCGCCGCCATCGGGGTCGGGGGCCACTTCGGTGAGGTCGAAGCCCACGATGGTGCGCCCGGAGCGGACCACGCCGGCGATGAGGGCCACGGCCTCGGCGAAGGACAGTCCGCCGGGCACCGGGGTGCCCGTATGGGGGCAGAGCACGGGGTCCAGCCCGTCGATGTCGAAGGACAGGTAGACCTGCTTCGGGAGCAGGGCGACCATCTCATCCACCTGCCGGTTCCAGGGCACGCCGTCGAAGCGCTTGTTCTGGAGGGTGGCGTCGAAGAAGCCGTGCACGCGGCCGTTGGAGTCCGCGATGTACTGGTGCTCCTCCGCGCTCATGTCGCGCAGGCCCACCTGGACCAGCGTCTTCACGCCGGGGATGCGCTCCGCGACGTTGTACATGATGGACGCGTGGGACCAGGTGAAGCCCTCGTAGGCCACGCGCAGGTCGGCGTGCGCGTCCAGGTGCAGCACGCCCATGCCGGGGTACTTCTCCGCGTGCGCGCGGATGATGCCGTAGGAGATGGAGTGGTCACCGCCCACCGCAGCCACGCGCTTGCCCTGGTCCAACCAGTGCTTGGTGGTGCGGTAGACGTGCTCGTTCATCTGGTCGCAGAGGACATTCACGTCCTGCGCGGCCTGAATCAGCGCGGCCTCGCCGGAGTGGATGCCACCGGCCTCGATGACGACCTGGGCGCGCTCCTTGGCGCGGGTGTTCCAGTCGCGCAGCTCCTGGGGCTCGGGGAGCATGGCGATGCCACGCTCGTAGGGACGACCCGTCTCCACGTCGAAGAGGTCGACCTGCCGGCTGGCGTCCAGGACGGCGGTCGGCCCCTCGGACGTGCCACCGCCGTAACTGGTGGTGGCCTCGAAGGGAACGGGGATGAGGATGACGTGCGCCTCTTCCGGGGAGTGGGGGAGGCCGAACACGCCGGAGTCCGGCTGAGCGGCGGCGCTGGGGTCGAAGTGGGTAGCCATGGCGGCGCAGGATAAAGGCCCGGTGTCGGGGCGCAATGGTCTGTTACTTCTCGATGCGTTCCTTGACGTCGAAACGCCCGGCCAGCACCTGATGTTTCTCAATCACCAGCCGGTCCGCCGTCAGCACGCCCCGGACGTCCAGGCTGTAGTCGTTGTAGAAGGCGTCTACGGTCGAGGCCTTGAGGTTCCCTCCGATGATGACGGGGCCCTCGGTCTGGAAGGCGTCGCATTCGAAGTCACCGCCCACGAAGAGCTGGCACCCTTCGAAGTTGGATGCCTTGCCCTTCACCGTCAGGTTCCCCGTCACCAGGAGCGACAGCACCTTCAGGGGGCCCTCCACCACCAGGTCGCCATGGTGGACGAAGGGGTTCTTGGACACCTTCTTGAGCGCCTTGCTCGCGGGGGCCCGCGTGGAGACCTGCCGGATGAGGTCGATGGTGGCGAAGACGAGCGGGGCGTTCGTGTTGCCGTGCTCTGCGATGCCCGCGTAGAGCTGGTCGATGGTGACCGAGTACTCCTCGACGAAGACGCTCTCCATGAACGCGCGGAGCTGCTCCCACGTCTTGGGGTTGACCCCCGCGGGAGCGTCCCCTGACAGGTATTGGGTGACGCGCTCCTCGGAGAGCTCCTTCGCCTTCTTGGGCGGAGGGCCTCGCTGGTCCTTGGTCTTCTTCAGGAGCTCCACGAGCAGGGGGCCCACGTTCTTGCTGTGCCGCGAGGCGCGGGCGACGGAGAGCACCGACCTGCCCCCCTCCGTCTTCAGCCGAGGGTCGATGCCCTGCTCGATGAAGAACCGCACGACGCGGTCGGCGCCGAACTCCGCGGCCCGGTGAATCGGGAACTCGTAGTTCGAGCCCGCCCGGATGTCGGCGCCGTACTCCATGAGCAACTGGATGACTTCGACGTTGTTCTGAGTCACGGCAATCATCATCGGCGAGTGCCCGTTGATGGTCTTGAAGTCCAGGCTGACGCCGCTGGCGAGCAGTGTCCGGATTTGAGCCACCACCTCGGCGTTCTTGCGCTCCGCCTTGGCCAGGCTCTGCCGGTACTCGGCCTCCGGCATTTCGACCCGGTGATAGGTCTGGATGTAGTGGAGGTCGTCAATCTGCCGGAAGCGCTTTTCGAGCTCCAACTGCTGCTCCGTCATCGAATCCGTTCCTTCAGTGGGCGATGCGGCTCACGCCCACCGCACCACCAGCTTGCCCACCGAGTCATTGCCGGCCATGCGCTCCAGCGCCTGCCGGATGTCCGCGCGCGGCACCACCGCGTCTATCACGGGCCGCAGCGCCCCTGTGCGGAACAGCGGCAACAGATGCCGCTCCGCGCTCTGCGCCAGCGCGATCTTCTCTTCCAGCGGACGGCTGCGCAGCACGGTGCCGGTGACACGCAGCCGCTTCGTCAGCACCGTGCCCAGGTTCACCTCGGTGGCCGCGCCCGCCACCAGCCCCACCAGCATCAGCCGCCCCCGGGGCGCCAGGGCGTTCAGCGTCTCCGGCACGTAGCCGCCGCCCACCAGGTCCAGGCACAGGTCCGCGCCCCGGCCGCCTGTCTCCTCGCGCACCGCGTCCGCGAAGCGCGGCGGCCTGGTGTCACACAGCACCGTGCGAGTCACGCCCCAGTCGGCCGCGCGGGCCAGCTTCGCCGCGTTGCGGCCCGTGCCCACCACGCGCGCGCCCATGGCCTGGCAGATGAGCGCCGCCGCCGAGCCCACGCCACTGGCCACCGCGTGGACGAGCACCGTCTCGCCGGGCTTGAGCTCGCCCTGGAGCACCAGTGCGTCGAACGCGGTCAGGTATGCCTCCGGAATGGCCGCCGCGTCGGTGAAGTCCATGCCGTCGGGGATGGGCATCGCCTCTCGCTCGTGGGTGACGAGCAGGTCCGACCACGCGCCCCCGCCCACCAGTCCCATGACGCGGTCGCCGGGCTGGAAGCGCCGTGCGCGCGGGCCCACGGCCACCACCTCGCCCGCGTACTCCAGGCCCGGAATGTCTGGTGCCACGTCCGGCGGGGCGGGGTAGTGACCACGAAGCTGCAGAAGGTCCGCCCGGTTGAGCGCGGACGCCCGCACCCGGACCAGAATCTCCCCTGGGCCTGGGACGGGCTCGGGACGTTCTTCCTCGGCGAGGACCTCGGGGCCTCCCGGACGGGTGATGCGAAGGACCTTCATGGCAGGCGCCTCCCATGGAATGGCGGGCACGAAACATCCTGGCTCGCGAGAGCGTCAACGCTTATCTAGAACACCGTCCATCATGAGCACGCTGACGTGTCCCATCTGCCAGAAGCCCGTTCCTCCGCGCGGGGAGAACGCTGCCTTTCCCTTCTGTTCCAAGCGCTGCCGCGCCGTGGACCTCGGCCGGTGGCTCGGCGAGGAGTACCGCGTCCCCGACCGGCAGGCGGATGAGCAGGAAGACGAGCTGCCCGCCGACAGCCACCCGGCACGCCAGCACGGCGACGCATGAGCGGCTTCGTCGACCTGCACTGCCATCTGCTGCCCGGCGTGGATGACGGGGCACGTACGCTGGAGGACGCGCTGGAGATGGCGCGCGCGCTGGTCGACCTTGGCTTCTCCACCGTCGCCCCCAGTCCACACGCGCGCCCCGAGTACGCCCCCGTGGAGGTGGTGGACGTGCGCCGTGCGGAGCTGGCGGAGGCCCTGGAGCGCGAGCGCATCCCGCTGGCGTTGGGGCGCAACGCGGAGAACGTGCTCGACGATGCCTTCCTGCGAGGCCTCAGCACGCCCCAGGCCCGGAAGCTGGGCCCGGGCCGCTACGTGCTCGTGGAGCTGCCCTACACCGCGCCCGTCCCCGCGCTGCCGGACATCCTCTTCCGCATCCGCACCAAGGGCGTGGTGCCGCTGCTGGCGCATCCCGAGCGCTGCCTGGAGTTCGAGCGGAAGGGCCGCGCCGCGGAGGCCGTGCGCGCTGGGGCATTGTTGCAACTGGATATCGGTGCGCTCATCGGCCGCTATGGCGGCACGGCGAAGAAGCTGTCCCGCGCCTTCCTGGACGACGGGCTCTATGCGGTGGGCGCCACGGACCTGCATGGGCCCGTGGGGGCCCGCGACTGGGTGGGCCGCTCGCTGGCGGAGCTGCGGAGCAGGGCAGGGGAGGCGCGCTTCGCCCGTCTCATGAGGGACAATCCCGCGATTTTGTTGGCCGGGGAGTCACTGGAGTCCGACCCGGACTGACGGTATACCCGGCCCCTGTGAAACGTGCCGTCAAACTCCTGGCCAGCCTCCTGGTCACCTTCCTCTTCATGTGGTGGGCCTTCCGGGACACGGACTGGGCGACGCAGTTGGCCAGCCTGAAGTCGGCCAACTACGCGTGGCTGGTGCCGTACTTCGGCTGCCTGTTGGCCATCCACGTCTTCCGCACCTTGCGCTGGGGCTGCCTTCTGTCGGGCCTGGAGCAGGTCCCGTTCCGAAAGCTGAATGAGGCGTCCGGCATCGGCTTCATGATGCTGCTGGTGCTGCCCTTTCGCTTGGGCGAGTTCGCGCGGCCCTTCCTCATCGCGCAGCGCAGTGGCATCCGCCGCAGCGCGGCCATGACGTCCGTGGTGCTGGAGCGCATCGTGGACGGCCTCTTCGTGGCGGCGATGCTGCGAGCGCTGCTCTTCTTCGTGCCCACGGAGACGCCGGAGATTCGCTACGTCAAGCTGGGCTCGTGGCTGATGTTCGCGGTGTTCGGCGGCGGTCTGGCGTTCCTCCTCTTCGGCCTCTGGCAGCAGCAGCGCACGGTGAATCTGGTGCGCGCCACGGTGGGCCGGCTGGCGCCGCAGGTGGCGGACAAGGTGGCGGACATCGTCGACACCTTCGTGGGCGCCATGCGGCAGCTGCCGAAGGGGCGGCAGGTCGCGCTCTTCTTCCTCTATACGGCGCTGTACTGGGGCGTGAATGGCGCGGGGATGTCCATGCTGGCCAACGCCTTCGACTGCTCGGGCGCGGCGCCCGGCACCGTCTGCGAGCCCATGGACCTGACGCTCTTCCAGGCCTACGTCGTACTGGGCGTGCTGGTGGTGGGGCTGATGATTCCGGCGGCGCCGGGGATGATGGGCACCTTCCAGGCGGCCACGAAGGTGGGCCTGAGCCTCTTCCTTCCGGCCGCCGCGGTGAATGCCAGCGGGCTGGCCTACGCCAACGTCATGTGGCTGAGCCAGACGGTGCAGCAGGTGGGCCTGGGCCTCATCCTGCTGTCCATGGGGCACCTGTCGTTCAAGGACATCGCCGGCAAGCTGGACGACAAGGACGGCGAGGCGGCGGCACCTTCCGCCTGACGCGGGGGCCGCCTCCCGGCCCCGGATGTCGTGTCGATGCGGCTTCCTACGGGGTGGGCGACGACGCCTGCCCCGTCTCCGCGGGAGCGGCTTCCGTCTTCGCGGGGGTGGTGTCACCGCTCTTGCCCGTCACCACGCCCTTCACCTTCTCCATGGTGGCCTTCGGGTCGATGTTGCCCTTGAGGGTGCCGAACGGCGTGTCGATGACCTGCTCCCGCTTCTCCGAGGAGGCGTAGCCCTCTGGCGCGCACAGGGCCTTCGCGCTGTCGCGCACGGAGACGACCGGGGTGGTGATGGTGGTGGAGTCCTCGGTCGTGGCCTTGGCGACGAGCTTGTCGTCGCGCATCAGCACGCAGCGGTCCTCGCCGTAGTACCAGGCGGTGGAGCTGTCCGGGAACTCCTGCGCGCGCGTGGGCCCTGAGCCCATGGCATCGACGACCTGATGGGACGACATGCCCGGGTAGAGCTTGTCGAAGCCGGAGGTGGCACAGCCGGCGGCGGCGAGCGCGAGTGCGGCGCTGACAATCGGGAGACGCATGGGGTGTGGGGCTCCTTCCGAAAAGGAATCGCGGAGCCTACCTCGGCGTCACGTCCGGCCTCCAGGTGGGGGCCGGACGCATCGTGTCAGAGTTCCTGATCCAACCAGCGGACGATGGCCTCGCGAATCGAGGCCGGCCGCTCGGAGTCCAGTCGGGTGCGAGGCAGGCGTGCCGCGTCGGCGTCGCGCAGCATGGAAGCGGGCATCAGCTCACGCGTGCGAGGAAGGGATGCGCGGGGCGCGACGGCGGCAGACCTCATGACTGGCCTTCCTCCTTGGGCGTGCCGCGGCCGTACTTGCCGAGCAGGTCTTCCACGGCCTCGCGCAGGTACTCGCTCTGGTGGATGCGGGTCCGCCGCGCCAGCTCGCGCAGCTTCTGGACCTGCTCCTCGGGGACCAGGACGTGGGTGGAGACGATGTCGGCATCCGGGCCTCGGACGTCGACAGACACTTCCGTGGCCGCCGGGGACGACGGAGCCTCGGGGCTCAGGGGACTGGCGCTTCCATCCTGCATCGGACTTCCTCCGGGCGTGGCTGCTACAGGCCGCTACCTGCCTGTCCGCGGCATTAGGCGGGCGGACGGGCACGCCGTCAAAAAATGCGCCGGGGGCCAGGGGCTCGAGCCGTGCCGCACCTCGCGTTGACAGGGCGGCATCGCGCTGCTACTTCGCCGCTTGCCTTAGGGGAGTAGTTCACGCCAGCGGCGCTGGCGGCGGGAAGCTCGACACACTGGCTGGAAACGGCCCGGGCCCCCACCTCGTGATGTTCGCGAGACGAACGAGACCTTCGGACAGGGATTGTCGTTTCTTCCTGGCCGAGGTCCGTCGTGCGCGCGTGCTGCCCTGGCGTCTCCCACGAGTCTGAACCCCGGCCCTGTGGTTGCGAGGGAGTTGTCATGTTGGAAGCGCTCGTGGGTTCGTTCGTGTTGGTGGCCGCCAGTGAGATGGGGGACAAGACGCAGTTGCTCGCGTTCTCCCTGGCCACGCGGTTTCGCAAGCCGTGGCATGTGCTGGCGGGCATCTTCGTCGCCACCGTTGCCAATCACGCGCTGGCGTCCAGCGTGGGCAGTTGGGTGTCCGCGCACGTGCCGGCGAAGTGGATGGCGCTGCTCCTGGCGGTGCTCTTCATCGGCTTCGGTTTGTGGACGCTCAAGCCGGACACGCTGGATGAAGATGGCGGCAAGCCGCCGCGCTTCGGCGCCTTCCTCACCACGGTGGTGCTCTTCTTCCTCGCGGAGATGGGGGACAAGACGCAACTGGCCACCATGGCCGTGGCCGCGCGTTATCAGGCGCCCATCACGGTGACGCTGGGCACCACGGCCGGGATGATGCTGTCGGACGGCCTGGCTGTGTTCCTGGGGGACCGGCTCGCCGGGCGGGTGCAGATGAGTTGGGTGCGGTGGGCCGCCGCCAGCCTCTTCTTCATCTTCGGCGCCCTGTCGCTGTGGACGGCGCTCCGGATGTCCTGACGGCTGGGACGCGCAGTGCGAATGATGCGCTGTGACGGAGAAGTGTATTGCGCTTCATCACGGGAAAAGCTCCCATGTGAGAGGTCTGGGATGACCCGGACCTTTCTTCAGGAGCTGGAATGCGTTCCCCCATTCGTTTCTCCGCGATGATTCTGATGAGCGCCCTCATGGGCGCGGGTTGCAACGGTGCCCAGCCGCAGGACCCGCCGGTCGAGGCCGAGGTGATTGCCGAGACGGCGGAAGTGAAGCAGGGCGCTGTGGGCGACGTGGTGCTGCGCTGTGACGAGTTCCAGGGCGGCACGCACCTGGAGGTCGTCCAGACGGCGACCGGCTTCGAGGCCGCGTACGTCTCCGAGGAGTACGACCCCTGGGATTGTCGCTGCACGTACACGAAGCGCGAGATTCTGGGGCAGTACAACCAGTGCCGCCGGTCCACGGTGGACCCGCGCATCATGAACTGCTACCGCATCGAGCCGAGCGGCACCATTGGCAAGGTGGTGCTGTCCACCACGCGCGTGCAGAAGACGCAGATGGTCATCGGCAGCAGCACGACGGTGAACTACAGCGAGCTGAGCGTCGCGGCCATCAACCAGGACCCCGGCCAGACGCCGCGCCGTGACTACGTCTTCCCGCTGAGCGACTGCCAGTAAGCCGTTCCAGGGCCGGGGAGGCGTCGAGCCCCGGCCTTTTTTCGTGGGGGGAGGCGATGATTC
>NZ_VHLB01000049.1:0-67332 GCF_006547365.1 Myxococcus sp. AB056
GGGTTGGTGGGCCTCGCCACGCGGTGGCCGGGCGGTGGATCGCCCCAATTGCCTGGATCCTCCGACACGCCACCCGACCGGGTCGCAGCCGGTCCTGCTGCGGCGGGTTGCCCCCGGAAAGTCCCGGCACCCGGCGCGCGTTGCCCCCTGCCGTCGTCAGCCATGTTCATGGTCCCCCTGGCCTATTGGCGCTTGCTGTGCTCGTTGAAGAACTCGAGGTTGGCTCCAGCCTGGGCATAGGCGTCATGCACGAGGCCCATGAACCCATCCTCACCGAAGGCACTCCGGCACGACGCTTCCGCGACATCGAGCAGCATGGGGAATCCCCGCTCGGGTCGGAGGATGCTGTCCGCCATGGCGACTCGCGCCGCGAGGTGGACGTGGTCGCGATGCGCATAGAATGAGCGGGGAGGGGTTCGGTCGGATGCGCGAAACACACCGGAGATGACTTCGGGGCAGCATTCCTGCACGAACCTCGCCGCGAAGTTCTGGCTGCGGTCCCCGTACTTCCATTGCTCGATGACCCGCCTCCCAAAGCGCTCGAGCGTTTCGAAGATGACGTACTCGCCAGCCTGGAGCGCATGACCGATGGTCAGGATGCCCCGCTCATCGAGGGTGCTCGGAACGAACACGAACTTCTTCTGCTGGAGGATGAGACGCCTGAGCACATTGATGGATTCGCGCAGGAGGCTCATGTAGCCCGAGCCCGTAATCAGTTCGTAAGCGCATGGATTGCCATGCCCGATACGCCACTCCGCTTCGGACTTGTCCACGAGCACGGCCCGTTCGGCGTAGGTCTTGATACCGCGACGCGCCAGTTTGGAAAGCGACCTCTCGTTAGGACTGGCCGACCTGTCCATCCGCTGGTTGATGCACGCGAGTGCCTCTTGAACTGGATTCGAACGCTGGTCCGACATCTCCTTCCGGAACAGCCGCTGAGAAAATGTTCCGCTCGTCCCTCCGTAACCCACCGCGGCGATTCCAATCTGGGTGATTCCGATTGGAAGGCTCTCGTGGCTCGTCGAGATGCTGTTGACGGCCTCCACCTTCCCGGAGAAGAGCAGGCTCTGATGGACCGTGGCCAATTCTTCGGGCGTGGCCCTGTAGACCCCAGCCTCCTTGGCACCACCACGAGAGTTCGCGGAGATTTTCGGAAGGACTTGTTGCCGGATGATCTTCTTCACGACGCCCTCCTTGTCCACGGCACTGGCGATTTCCTTTCGGAACCGCGCCATGACGCTTGCCAGGTCGAGCCCCTGCGACCATGTGTCGAGGTTGAGCGTCGTCAGCAGATCCTCTCCAAACGCATCGAAGAAGTCGTCGTCACCGACGAGGTCCGCTCCGTCTTCGGCGTGAAAACCACCCGCCATGCCTAGCTCCTGTCTTCGCCAAGAAATTCGATGATGGAGAATCGCTGGGCGCGCTCCTGTCGCATGAGCGCGCGGGCATGGTCCCTGGCCTTGTCTTCAGGGAGACCGAAGCGGCGGGCCACCCGCAGGACGCCGTCTTCTCCTGGGGTGATACGGAGCATCCGCCGCACGAGCTCTGCTGGCGCGAGGAACTCGAGCGCCAGCCGGTCGGCACGGCGTTCGGCTTCCGCAATGGCTCCGGAGGCCAGGTGCCCGGATGGGGTCCTGTCCATGAGCTTGACCTGGACGCCCAGTGGGACCTGCCCGAAAACCGAGGACAGTCTTTCCTCCAGGCTTGGGTTTCGCTTTCCGTCGAGGACGGGGAGGATTCCTTCTCCGAAGTAGCGCAGGGCTCGCTCGCGGGGAATCACATGGTCGAGCACGAAGTGCGCGACCTCATGTGCCACGGTGAAGCGCTGTTCATCCTCCGAGTCACCCGTGTCGTGGAAGAGCAGGGCGCTCCCTTTCCAGGCGACCATGCACCCGTAGATTTCCCGGTGGGTGTCGGAGATGGGGTGCGGAACCTTCCGCTTCGATGTCCACGCCGCCACGTGCGCTGTCGTGAGCCTGGGGATGGGCACCGTCTCCACGGACAGTTGGTAGGGGGCCTCTACGGCCAGGTCGCGTGGATAGGAGGTGCACTCCTGGAGCCCACTGATGGCCATGGCCTCATCCAGCCAACGACCCATCATGGAGTCTCCTCATCGTCACGAATGCGGTCCCTCGCCGCGATTTGGATGCGACTGGCGCCGGTCACCGCCTCGCCTTCGTTATCGGAGGTCAGGGCGTCGATGACCTCGACGTGTCGAAGCACTCGGACCAGGACTCGCTCGTTGACCGCGAAGCGCTGAGCGACCGCGATGGTCTGCCTGGCAAAAGAAGCGCCAACGGGACGTCGGCAGAGGGACAGCCAGTGAAGCGCTTCCAGCGAGCAACCCAGTTCGTTCGCGAGGTCCGTGGTGGTGATGCCTTCAATCGCGCGGTAACGCTCGAACGCATGGCCAAGCATCCAGGCTTTCTCTGTGCTCCGCCTGGCCGCAGTCTCAAGCCAATCAGGATTCGTCACCGAAAACCTCCCTTCCAAAGCGCACCAGCCACTTCATGATGCGGTCACGGTTGCGCTTCACTTCGCGCTGGATGTCGACTGCGGGGAGCGCCCCCAGGCCGAGGACCTCGGCGAACCGCTGGGTCGACCGTTCTCCCTGGAGCATGAGTCCGAGGAACGCGCGGTCCACCTGGGACAGGTCGGATTGTTCGATGCGTTCCACGACGCGCTTCACCTCCGCGGATTGCTCCAAACAGTCTTTCGGAGACCTCCCCAGAAGTTCGAAAAGGAGGCCGAATTTTTCTTCGCGCGCCTGGCGCCTCGTCGCCGAGCGCTGCCAGTCAGTGACGGTGTTCTTCGCGGATTGCGCCAGGTAGGAGAACAGGCGACCTCGCTGCGGATCAAAGCGCTCGGGGGCTTCGAGGTAGTCGAGCAACACGTCGATGGCGGCGTCCCGGGCCATTTCGTGGGTGCATCCTCGGGCGTACTTCACGGCCGCGATGATGGGGTCGACGAAGACCGCAAACGCGTCCACGTTCGCCACCGACTCTCGCTGGAGGATGCGCGCATGCAATGCGACGTCCTCGTCTCGTGTTGGAATTCCCATCCTGACTCCTCATCGGAAGTTTCCGTGGACGCGCTCGATACGTGCGCGCATGTGATCCTTCGGAGCCGCACTGGTGAGTTCGACGGAAACATGCATCTGCGCCACCCAAATGGTTCCTGGCAGGCGCGCCGCGTGTCTGTACCTCCCGGGTGGTATGTTCATGGACGGTAATGCAGACAGTGGAGTCAATGCACCTGGGCTCCATGCGTTGGCGTGGGCGAGTCAGGTTTGCCAACGGCGCAGGTCGTCGCGGACTCGGCGTCTGCGAAGACACCCTGCTTCAGTGTCTGATGTTGTGATGCACTGCGTGGTCTCCTGCATTCCAGCCGGAGAGGAGCGGGGGCTTCGCGAGACACGGACTGTTCAGGAGTTCCGGCGCGCGTTGCCCATACCACCCAGGTGGTAAAGACAGACCCATCCCTCAACTGCACACTTCGGGGCGGATGCTGAACTTGTCCGATGCAACCCAGGGCGGCTCGGGGGGACGTTCCGGGAGCGCGGCCGACGCGGGGAGCGCCGTCAGGCGCGGCAGCGCGTTCCTTCGGGAGACGGGGCAGGGGGCTGCCCGGTTCCGGACGCGGGTGCTGCCGGGGCGTGGTGCTGGAGCCGGGCGGCCTGGAACAGGAGGCCGCCCGGCGTTCGGCGTTCGGCGTGAGGTGGAGGTGCGATCCATCCCCACCTTGGTGACGCGGCTCAGCAGCCCAGGTTGCCGCCAGGGCTCACGCCGAGCATGTTGGTGAAGTGCTGATAGTTGTTGATGCGGCTCTGCACCTGGCCCGGGTTGCCACCGTTGCACTCCAGCGAGCCATTGATGGTGCGGATGGTCTCACCGAAGCCATAGCCGTCGACCATGGCGCGGTGCGCGGACATGGTTCCGGCGCCGGCCTGCGTGGTCCAGAACCAGAACGCGGAGCGCCACGCGGCGTTGGCGTCCTGGGCCAGCAGGTCCGGGTTGGTGTGAAGCGGCAGCCCCAGCGCGGCGCCGGCGGCGCAGTAGTTGCCATTCCAGGACAACTGGATGGGCCCACGTCCGTAGTACTTCTTGCCCGCGACGCAGTAGCAGCCCGGTGGACCCCATGAGCCGCAGTAGTCACCGCGATTGATTTCCTCCACGTACACGTAGTTGCCCGTCTCATGGGCTGTGTTGGCGAAGAAGGCCGCCACCTCGCGCTTGCGCGTCTCCAGTGAGCCCGTGTTGGCGAAGGCCGGGAAGGTGTTCGCGGCGGCGATGAGGCTGCTGTACGTGTAGAAGGGGTTCCGGTTCGGGAACATGGCGTTGAACGTGGACTCGCTCAGGATGGCGGCCAGCCCCGTGCCGGGGTTGCCACCGCCCCCGTCGATGCGGTCGAGCGTCCAGCGCTGATTCGTGCGCTGCTCGTAGGGGTACTGCACCAGCTCCGTGCCGTTGGCCGTGTTGCCCCAGTACACGTCAATGGCCATGTCCGTGTGACGCGCGCGGATGCTGAACTCGCTGCCCACTTCCTTCACGAAGCGGAACTGCTGGTTCGCTCCGCCCCCGTAACTCCATTGGTGGACCAGCGCGTTCGGCGCGGTGCTCACCTCCTTGATGTCGAGCGCCTTGTTGCTGTTCACGTTGATGATGCTGAAGTAGCCCCCGGACGTGGGCGTGACGCGGAAGCGCTGCGCATTCGTGCCGTTGCAATCCCATTGCTGCACCTTGGCGCCGTCCGCCGTGCTCGACGAGGCGACGTCGATGCACTTGTTCGTCATCACCGAGCGGATGACGTAGGTGCCTTCGGTGATGGTGTCGACAATGGCGGCGCCTTCCACCTGGCCCACCGGTTCGAGGGCGGCGGGCACTGGCTCGGCGTCGCCACAGCCTCCCAGGGCGCTCAGGCCCCCACAGATTCCCAGCAGGGCCAGACTGCGTGACACGAACTTGCCGGACATGCTTGTGCTCCTTGCGGTCGAGGGTTTCTCGGGCGCGCCGCGCCTGGGGCGGGCGGAGGCCTTGGCTCCGGGGGCCGGAGCCGCAAGGACTGTATGGCAGTCGGTAAAACAGGAATAACCTGACGGCGCCGCCGGGCGCGAAGCGTTGACCAGCGGACGCGCCGCGGCGGCTCAGGCTTGCTGTTGCGCCGCGGGGATACCCTGGGGCAGCAGCGCGTCTGGGAGCTCGTCTTCCACGCCGCGCACGCGTGGGGAGGACGCGGTCAGCACGACGCAGCCCGCCAGCAGGAGGCCCAGGACGACGTAGAGCAGGGCGATGCCTCGACCCGGGCCGGTGCCCAGCACCTGGCCGAAGGTGTTGGCCAGGGCGCCGTCCGGCGCCATCCAGGGGTCGAAGACCTTGTCCGTCAACGGGCCCGCGAGCAGTGCGGCGATGGGCGGGGCGACCAGCGCGAGCATCCGGCGCGTGGCGAACACCCGTCCCTGGATGGCGGGAGGCACCTTGCTCTGCCAGATGGCCTGCGAGCAGCCCATGGCCACCGGCGCGGTGAACATGAACACGAAGGCGGCGCAGGCGACGACGAACACGCTGGCGGGGAGCGCCGCGGCCAGCAAGGCCACGCCCGCGACGAGCTCCGCGCCCAGCACGCCCCGGATGCGACGCTTCGGGCCGCCCCAGACGCCCATGGTGATTCCACCCGCCACCATGCCGACGCCGGAGCAGGACACCACCAGGCCCAGCGTCGTCGGGTCCGTGAAGCTCAACACCAGCGGGGTGATGAGCACCGTCACCAGCACGGTGATCAGGTTGACGGCGGAGCTGAAGCCCAGCAGTCCGAGCAGACCGGTGCGCTCGCGGATGAAGCGCCAGCCCAGCGCGATGTCCGTCCACAGCGACTTCCTGGCCTCGGTCCGCGCGGCGTCTGGTTCGGGCTGGGGGATGCGCACACTCAGCAGCGTGGCCACGGCGAAGAGGAAGGTCGCCATGTCGATGAGCAGCACGCCTTGCAAGCCGATGCGCACCACCAGCACGCCCGCCAGCGCGGGGCCCAGGAGCTGGCCCGCGCTCATGGCCAGTTCCACCATGCCGTTGGCCCGGCCCAGGTTCTGCTTGGAGACCAGCAGGGGCGTGGTCGTGGAGAAGGCCAGGACGCGGAAGGTGCTGAAGGCGGCGCTCATCGCCAGGGGGGGATAGAAGTGCCAGTTTTGAAGGGGCCACAGCCCGGCGCGGTCCGCCGCGACAAGACACCACATCAACCCGATGGCTGTCATCGCGCCCAGGTCCGCCAGCAGCATCACCCGCTGACGGTTGCTGCGGTCCACCATGGAGCCCGCGACGGGCGCGAGCAGCACCATCGGGAGGAACCCGAAGAACGACGCCAGCGAGTACTCCGTGACGGAGTCGCTGTTTTGGTAGACGTAGACACCTACCGAGAACTGGGTGAGGCCCGTCCCCAGCGATGAGATGAGCTGACCCAGCCAGATGAGACTGAAGACCCGGGCAGGGTTCGTGACGACGTTCCTGCTTGAGAATGCCATGCCGTCAGCGGGCCTTCCGCGGGCGTGCGCCGCTCGGTGTCAGATGCATGGCTAGAGTCTTCGTGAGCAAGGCCAGGACGTCTACCTGGATACCACGTTCTTTTTATCAGGAACCGCTATCGCTGTAATAATCGTTCTTATCGTTTATATGGACAAGCAGGCAATGTCGGTGGCACAAGCTGCGCTGTATCAAGGGGGCGGGCTCAAGCGAGGTCCGAGCGTGCTTCCTCTTCCGGGTGAAGCGGCATGTTGGCTCGGGGGGCCTTGGCCGGAAGATGTTTGCCGGGAGGTTCTCCGTGCTCAGCCGGATGTCGTGGCCGCGTGTCAACCCGGGCCGTGTCCAGCGCAGGAGAAGACATGACCGAGCACATCGAGCCGCGAGCTCACCGTTTCCCCACCCTGGTGGACGTGTTGTGTCAACGCGCCGAGTCCCAAGGCGACGCGCTGTTGTATCGCTTCCTGGAGACGGGAGACGTGGACGGCCCGGTGGAGGAGTGGACCTACCGGCGGCTGGATTCACGGGCGCGGTCGCTGGGGGCTCGGCTGCGTGCCCTGGGGGCGCAGGGGGAGCGGGCGCTGCTGCTCTACCCGCCCGGCCTGGAGTTCGTCGCGGGCTTCATGGGCTGTCTGTATGGCGGCGTCATCGCCGTGCCGTGTTACCCGCCGGACCCCACGCGGTTGGATCGAACGCTGCCGCGCCTTCGCGCCATCGCCCGGGACTGTGGCGCGCGCTACGTGCTGACGACGAGCACCATCCAGGAGATGGCGGAGTTCCTCACGCCGCAGGCTCCCGAGCTGGCTGAATTGCAGTGGATTGCCAGTGACGCGGTGCCGGAAGCCGAGGCCGCGGACTGGAAGCGCCCGGACCTGACGTCCGAGTCGCTGGCCTTCCTGCAATACACGTCGGGTTCCACGGGCAACCCGAAGGGCGTCAAGGTCAGCCACGCCAACATCCTCCACAACGAGTCGTTGATTACGCGTGACTTCGGGTTGCAGGCGGAGCGCTCGGTGGGCGTGGGCTGGTTGCCCATGTTCCATGACATGGGGCTCATCGGAAAGGTGTTGCAGCCGCTCTACCTGGGCTTCCCGTGCGTGCTGATGTCGCCCATCGCGTTCCTTCAGCGGCCCTTGCGCTGGCTGGAGGCCGTCTCTCATTTCAAGGGGACGTGCAGTGGTGGACCCAACTTCGCGTACGACCTGTGCGCGCGAAAGGCCCGCGCCGAAGACGTGGCCCGTCTGGATTTGAGCCACTGGGACCTGGCCTTCAACGGCGCGGAGCCCGTGCGGCGCGAGACGATGGAGCGCTTCGCGGAGACGTTCGCGCCCGCTGGCTTCCGGCGCGAGGCCTTCTATCCCTGCTATGGCCTGGCAGAGGCGACGCTCATCGTCAGCGGCGGCGTGAAGGGAACGCCTTGTGTGCAGGAGCGCTACGACACCGGCTCGCTGGAGCTGGGGCGCGCGAAGCCCGCGTCCGACGCGGCGGAGGGGCCCACGGCGCGCACGCTGGTGTCCTCCGGTCAAGGCGCGCCGGACCAGCGGCTGCTCATCGTGGACCCGGAGACGCGGATGCCTCGGGCCTCGAACGAGGTGGGTGAGGTCTGGGTCGCTGGCCCCAGCGTGGCGGGTGGGTATTGGGATCGTCCGGAGGAGACGGCGCATGCCTTCGGCGCGCGGCTCGCCAACGGAGAGGGGCCCTTCCTCCGCACCGGTGACCTGGCCTTCCTGTCGCCGGAGGGCGAGCTCTTCATCACCGGCCGTCTCAAGGATCTGCTCATCGTCCGGGGCCGGAACCTGTATCCGCAGGACCTGGAGATGACCGCGGAGCGCGCGCACCGCGCGGTGCGTCCCGGTTGCAGCGCCGCCTTCTCCGTGGACGTGGAGGGGGAGGAGCGGCTGGTGGTGGTCTCCGAGGTCGACGTGCGCGAAGGCTTCGACGGCGCGGCGGTGGTGGGCGCGCTGCGCCGCGCGCTGGCCGATGAGCACCAGGTGCATGCGCACACGGTGGTGCTGCTCCAGGCCCGGAGCATTCCGAAGACGTCGAGCGGGAAGATTCAGCGCCGCGCCTGTCGTGATGGCTTCCTGGCGGGCTCGCTGGAGGTGGTGGAGGTGTCGGGCGAGGAGGCCGCTCCGGTGCCGGAGGCCGTGCCTTCCACGCCGTCCGCGCCCCTGCGTGAGCGCCTGGCCCTGGCGTCCGAGGAGGCCCGTCCGGCGCTGCTGGTGGACTTCCTCCGCGTGGAGGCCGCGCGGGTGCTGCGCACGGCGCTCGCGTCCCTGGCGACGGAGACGTCGCTGGCCAGCCTGGGGCTCGATTCGCTGATGGCGCTGGAGCTGCACGGCCGGCTGGAAGAGGAACTCGGTGTGTCGCTGCCCGTGGCCTTCCTCTGGCAGCACCCGACGCTGGGGGCCGCCGCCGCGCACCTGGTGGACGCGTGGAAAGGCTCCGCTGCGCCCGCCGCGCCGCCGCTGAAGGCCGGCGCGCTGGATGGCGAGCTGCCGCTGTCTCCCGGTCAGCAGCGCCTGTGGTTCCTGGACCGGCTGGTGCCGGAGAGCGCGCTGTACAACGTCCACTTCCAGCTCCGGCTCTCCGGGGCGCTGGACGTGCCCGCGCTGGAGCGTGCGCTGCAAGGGCTCCTGTCGCGTCACGCGGTACTGCGCGCGGCCTTCCCCGAAGTGGAGGGCCAGCCGCGCCAGCTCCTGCCGCCCGTGCGTCCGCTGGACGTGGCCCGCGAGGACCTGCGGGCGCTGTCGCCCGCCGAGCGTGACGCGCGGCTGAATCAGCTGGCCCGGGCCCAGGGCGAGGCCCCATTCAATCTCTCAGAGGGCCTGCTGGTGCGCGCGGCGCTGGTGGCGCTGGAGGACCAGGAGCACGTGCTCCTTATGACCCAGCACCACATCGTCACCGATGGCTGGTCCATTGGCGTCCTGGCCCGGGAGCTGGCCGCGCTGTACCGCGCGGAGGTGGCTGGCGCCGCCGCGTCGCTGGGCGCGCCCGCCTTGCAGTACGTGGACTACGCGCGTTGGCAGCGCGGGCTGGGCGGCGCGCTGGACGGGCAGCGTGCCTACTGGGCGCGGAAGCTGGAGAACCTGCCGCGCCTGGAGTTGCCCACGGACTTCCCGCGTCCCCGGGAGCCGGGCTTCCGCGGCGCGCTCCACCGTTTCGCGCTGCCGGCCGAACTGGTGGATTCGCTCAAGGCGGTGGGCCGGAGCGAGGGCTGCACCTTCTTCGTCACGCTGGCGGCGGCCTGGGCGGCGCTGCTGCACCGCTATAGCGGTCAGGACGACTTCGGCCTGGGCACCATCTTCGCGCAGCGGGACCGGGCCGAGCTGCGCGACGTGGTGGGGTTCTTCGCCAGCACGCTGGTGCTCCGCGCGGACGTGTCGGGTGCGCCCCGTTTCCGTGAGCTGCTGGGCCGCATGCGGCACACGTTCCACGAGGCCCTGGCGCACGCGGACCTGCCCTTCGAGGAAGTGGTGGGCGCGTCGCGCGCGGTCCGTGGCGGCGACAACCCGCTGTTCCAGGCGAACCTGGTGTTGGAGAGCCTGCCGCCGGTGGACATGGACGTGCCGGGCATGCATTGGCGTCCGGTGCTGCCCGTGCCGGACGGCGCGGTGGAGGGCACGGCGAAGTTCGACCTGCAGCTCGCCGTCGTGGAGACGCCGCGAGGGCTGGAGGGCGCGCTGGAGTACCGCTCGGACCTCTTCTCGGCGGAGACGATGGCGCGGCTCGCGGGACACCTGGAGGCGTTGCTGAGGGGCATCGTCGCTGCTCCGGACGCGCGAGTGGAGGACCTGCCGCTGCTCGACGAGGCGGAGCGCCGTTCACTGCTGGAGCGCTGGAACGACTTCACGGCGCCGCTCTCCCAGGACCCTTCGCACTGCATTCACGCGCAGTTCCGTGAGCAGGCCGCCCGCACGCCCGACGCGGTGGCGGTGGTCGCCGAGGACGGGACGCTCACCTACGCGGAGCTGGCGCGCCGTGCGTCCGCGCTGGCCTTGCACCTGAGAGGCCTGGGCGTGGGCCCCGAGGTGCGCGTGGGCCTGTGCGCCGAGCGTTCGGTGGAGATGGTGGCGGGGATGCTCGGCATCCTCGAGGCGGGCGGCGCCTACGTGCCCCTGGACCCGGACTATCCCCGCGAGCGGCTCACGTACATGCTGGAGGACTCGGGCGCGCGCGTGCTCGTCACGCAGTCCCATCTGGCGGGGACGCTGCCCGTGGCCGGCCTGCACACCGTGCTGCTGGATACGGCGGAGCCCTACGCGGCGACGCCGGCGTCACCGCTGGCCCTGGGGACCACGCCGGACAACGCGGCGTATGTCATCTACACGTCGGGCTCCACGGGACGGCCCAAGGGCGTGGTGGTGCCGCACGGGGGCGTGGCCAACTTCTTCGCCGCCATGGACGTGCGCGTGGGCCACTCGCCCGCGGGCGCCTGGTTGGCCGTCACCAGCATCTCCTTCGACATCTCCGTCCTGGAGTTGCTGTGGACGCTCACCCGCGGCTTCAAGGTGGTGGTGCAAGGGGAGGGGGCCTCACTCAAGGCGCCCGCTCGCGCCGCGGGGGCCCGGAAGCGCCCCATGGACTTCAGCCTGTTCTACTTCGCGGATGACGCGGAGGTGTCGCGCGGGGAGAGCAGCTACCGGCTGTTGCTGGAGGGCGCGAAGTTCGCGGACACCCACGGCTTCGCGGCGGTGTGGACGCCGGAGCGCCACTTCCACGCCTTCGGCGGCCTGTACCCCAATCCCTCCGTGGTGGGCGCGGCTGTCGCCACCGCGACGAAGCGCGTGGCCATCCGCGCGGGCAGCGTGGTGCTGCCCCTTCACCATCCCGTGCGCGTGGCGGAGGAGTGGTCCCTGGTGGACAACCTGTCCGGCGGGCGCGTGGGCATCTCCGTCGCTTCCGGCTGGCACGCCAATGACTTCGTCTTCGCGCCGGAGAAATACGAGAAGCGCCGCGAGCTGATGATGGAAGGCATCGACACCGTGCGCCGGCTGTGGCGCGGGGAGACGGTGCGCTTCCCGGGCGGCGGCGGCGCGCAGGTGGATGTGAAGCTGCGCCCCCGTCCCGTGCAGGCGGAGCTGCCTGTGTGGCTCACCGCCGCGGGAAACCCGGAGACGTTCATCACCGCGGGCCGGCTGGGGTGCAACATCCTCACGCACCTGCTGGGGCAGACGTGGGAGGACCTGGAGAAGAAGCTGTCTCTCTACCGTCAGGCCTGGCGCGACGCGGGCCACGCGGGCGAGGGCCACGTCACCCTCATGCTGCACACCTTCATCGGCGAGGACATGGCGAAGGTGCGCGAGGTGGTGGAGCAGCCCTTCCGCAACTACCTCAAGAGCTCGGCCGACCTGATGCGGGGCCTGGGGAGCACGCTGGGCATCGACATGGATTCGGCCACGGAGGCGGACCTGGACCGGCTCGCCGGCCATGCCTTTGACCGCTACTTCGAGACGAGCGGCCTGTTCGGCACGCCGCGTTCGGTGCGCGAGCGCGTCGGGCAGCTCCAGGCCCTGGGCGTGGACGAGGTGGGCTGCCTCATCGACTTCGGCATTCCCGCCGACACGGTGCTGGCCAGCCTGCCGCTGCTGGACGAGGTGCGGCAGCGCTGCGTGCGGGACAGCCGCCGCGCGGGCACGGCGAAGACGATTCCCGAGCAGCTCCGCGAGCACGGCGTGACGCACCTGCAGTGCACGCCGTCCCTGGCGCGCGCGCTGCTGTCCGAGCCCGAGTCCGTCGAGGCGCTGGGAGGCCTGCAACGGCTGCTGGTGGGCGGCGAGGCCCTTCCGGGCGCGTTGGCCGCGTCCCTGCGCAAGGCGTTGCCGGAGTCCGCCGAGCTGCTCAACATGTACGGCCCCACGGAGACGACCATCTGGTCCTCCACGGCGCGCGTGGCCCCGGAGGAGACGGCGGCCGTCGTCTCCATCGGCACGCCGCTGCTGCGCACGTGCTTGTACGTCCTGGACGCACGACTGCAGCCGGCGCCGGTGGGCGTGGCGGGTGAGCTGTACATCGGCGGCGCGGGCGTGGTGCGTGGCTACCTGGGCCGGCCCGAGCTGACGGCGGAGCGCTTCATTCCGGATGCCTGGGCCCGTGAGCCCGGGGCCCGGCTGTACCGCACGGGGGACCGCGCACGGTGGCGGCCCGACGGCACCATGGAGTTCCTCGGCCGCGTGGACCACCAGCTCAAGGTGCGCGGCTTCCGCATCGAGGCAGGGGAAATCGAGGCGGCGCTCACCGCCCAGCCCTCTGTGCGCGAGTCGGTGGTGGTGGCGCGCGAGGATGTGCCCGGCGACGTGCGGCTCGTGGCCTACGTGGTGCCCGCGCAGGGCGCCACCGTGGAGGTGTCCGCGCTGCGCGACGCCCTGGCTCAGCGGTTGCCGGAGCACATGGTTCCGTCGCTCGTCATGGAGCTGCCGGCGCTCCCGCTGACGCCCAATGGCAAGGTGGACCGCAAGGCCCTGCCCGCGCCGAACGTGGTGCGCTCCGCGAAAGCGGCCTTCGTGGCGCCGCAGGGGCAGCTGGAGGAGCAGATTGCCCAGGTGTGGCGCAGCGTCCTCCGTGTGGAGGAGGTGGGCGTGCACGACAACTTCTTCGACCTGGGCGGCCACTCGCTCCTGATGGTGCAGGTGCACACCCAGCTCAAGTCGGTGCTGGGACAGGACCTGCCCCTGCTGAAGCTGCTGGAGCACCCCACCATCAGCACCCTGGCGCGTTTCGCGCGGCAGGGGCCCGCGGCGGCGCAGTCCCAGGTGGAAGCCGCGCAGGACCGGGCCAAGCGGCAGTTGGAGAGCCTCAAGCGTCAGCGTCAGCGCGCCAGGAAGTAGCGACGCGGGGCGCGTGCGGGCTACGCGCGCGTTTCCTCCAGCGCCTGCCGGATGGCGCGTGCCACCGGCGAGGCGTCGTCCTCCGGGCCCTGAACCGCGAAGGGCGTGCGGGACAGGAGCGGCGGCTGGGCCATGAAGCGCGGCCGGGTTCCCTGGTGCGGCTGGGCGGCATGGACCAGGAAGGGGTGGCACAGGTACACGGTGCCGGCCTCTCCCGTGGCGAGCGCGAGCGGCCGGTGGGCCGACACATCCAACTTCCCGGCGAGCTCCATGAACGTCAACCCCGCGTCTCCCGCAGGGGCCAACACGCGGGCGACGTCCCGGTGGGAGCCTACGCGGATGCGGGTGGGGGCGTCGTCCTCGCCCACGTCGGAGCAGAGGAAGAGCATCAGCAGGGCGCGGCCTTTCGACGCCACATTCACCCGCCAGGAGAAAAATGAACTCGGGTCGTCACCTGGGAAGCTGGCATCGACATGCCAGCCGTCGTCTCCAGGTGCGTCCGGGCTGGGAAAGCGCACGGGGAAGGTGCCCAGGCTGCCGCGAGGGAGCCAGCGTCCGGGGCCCACCAACTGGTCGAACGCGCCTCGCAGCCGGGGCGTGTTCGCCGCCAGCCGGAAGGGCTCCTGCGCATAGTCCCCGAGCCGGATGACTGGCTGCTTCCAGGTGGCCGGATTGTCCGGGGCACAGCCCGTGTCGCGCCAGAGCAGCTCGCGGCACGCGTCCGCCAGCTCGCGGGGAAACGCCTGGTCCAGCCGGACGAATCCACGCTCGATGAACTGCTCCACGTCGCTTGGGGAAAGTTCCATTCGGTTTGCCTCCTCGTGGTCTGGGGCTCGTCGCCCGCAGCGCGGCACTGTATTGATTTATCATAAGAATTCATACGCCCGGTGATTGCTTCGCGGCGCGGAGCTCGGGCTGCCCATCAGGTGGAGCCGGCTGGCGTGTGCAGGACACATCCAGGCCATTGCGTTTGCTGGTGGAATCCCCTGGGCATCGGCCCTGGGGGACGCTGTGCGACTGATAGGCTTTATGTATATGGGTTCTGCGATTTCCCCGAAATGGAGGCGGCGCTCGCTCTGAGTGGCGGGTGTGTCACGTCTGGGGAGTGTTTTGTTCGCAATTAGTTCTACTGGAGTCACCCATGTGTTTGCTTCGGGGTTTGTTGATTCTCAAGTCAGGCATGCTTCATTCGAAGTCTTGGTGAACGAGAGACATGGGTTGCTCCGTTTGGAGTGTCCGGTTCTCGTGAAAGTGCACGAAATGGCTTCGTGCTGACGGGCTTGCGCCGTCGTTATGGATTTGGCATTGATCCGTTCTTCCTTTTATCGGGTCTATCGAGGGGGGAGGCGGACTGCGTCCGTCGTCATCTCGTTTGCTGCGTAAAAGCCCGGCTTTCGAGCGTGCCAGTTAGAGGTCCGAGTGTCGCCACAAAATGGGTTGTCGAAGGCGGGTTTGGCCGAAGTGCGGGCTCGTTTGACCGCGGTCCTTGCTCAGCGATTGGGAATCGAGGCTCACACGCTGGATGTCCGAGAGCGCTTCAGCCTGTATGGGCTTGATTCGCTGAAGGCCACCGGCTTCATCGCGGAGGTGGGGGCGATGCTGGGGCGTTCATTGTCGCCCACGCTTGCCTGGGAATATCCCACGTTGGATGGGTTGGCCCGCTACCTCGCGGGTGAGCAGGATGGCGCGTCGTCGCATTCCCTGGCACGTATCGCCCGGGCCCATGAGCCCATTGCCATTATTGGATTGGCCTGTCGTTATCCCCAGGCGGCGAATCCAGAGGCCTTCTGGCGCCTGCTCGTGGGCGGGACGGATGCCATTACGGAAGTGCCGCCGGACCGGTGGGACGTCAACCGCCTTTATGATCGAGACCCCGCGGCGCCCGGCAAGGTGATTTCCCGCTGGGGCGGCTATCTGGACCGCGTGGATGGCTTTGACCCGCTCTTCTTCGGCATCTCACCGAAGGAGGCGCTCCACATGGACCCGCAGCAGCGGCTCATGCTGGAGCTGAGCTGGGAGGCGCTGGAGGACGCGGGCATCGCCGCGGACCGGCTGCAGGGCTCACCCACGGCGGTCTGCTTCGGCGCCGCGTGGATGGACTACGAGATGACGCTGCAGCGCTTCGGCATGAAGCGCATCTCCTCGTACACGTCCACGGGCTACCACCACAGCGTCCTGGCCAACCGGGTCTCCTACGTCCTGGGGCTGCGGGGGCCGAGCTTCTCCATCGACTCGGCCTGCTCGTCCTCGCTCACGGCGGTGCACCTGGCCTGTGAGAGCCTGCGCAGGGGCGAGTCGACGCTGGCCCTGGTGGGTGGTGTGAATCTCACCATCGCCCCCGAGAGCACGGTGTCCCTGTCCAAGCTGGGGGCCCTCTCTCCAGACGGGCGCTGCTACACGTTCGATGCCCGCGCCAACGGCTTCGTGCGCGGCGAGGGCGCGGGGGTGGCGGTGCTCAAGCCGCTCTCCCTGGCGCTCGCGGACGGCGACGCCATCTACTGCGTCATCCGCGGCAGTGCCATCAACAACAACGGTGGCAGCAACGGCCTCACCGCGCCCAACCCGAAGGCGCAGGCGGAGGTCATCCGCCAGGCCTGCGCCAATGCGGGGGTCGAGGCGGCGGAGGTGCAGTACGTCGAGGCGCATGGCACGGGCACGCAGTTGGGAGACCCGCTGGAGGCACAGGCCCTGGGCGAGGTGCTCGGCGCGGGACGGCCCGGGGGCAAGCCCCTGCTCATCGGCTCCTGCAAGACGAACATCGGGCACCTGGAGGCCGCGGCGGGCATCACCGGGCTCATCAAGACTGCGCTGTGCATCAAGCACCGCGCGCTTCCGGCCAGCCTCCACTACGAGAAGCCCAATCCGCTCATTCCCTTCGAGGCGCTGGGCCTGGCGGTCCACCACACCCTGGGGGATTGGCCGGAGCCCGACCGGAAGCTCATCGCGGGCGTCAGTTCCTTCGGCTTCGGGGGCGCGAACTGCCACGTCCTGATGGAAGAGGCCAGTCTTCCTGAGGCACGGCTCCTCCACCTGTCGGGTGAGACGACGGAGGCGCTGCGGGGCGCCGCGCAGGGGCTGCTCGACCGCGTGACGGCCCGGGAGCACCTGCCACTGGCCGAACTGCTCCGCGCGGCCGAAGCGGACGCGGGCACGCAGGCGCACCGCCTGACGGTGACGGTCCGGACCCGGAAGGACCTTCGTGCGGGCCTGGAGAACTTCCTGGCAGGCGTGCCGCGCCCGGGCGTGTCCGTGGGGACGGTGGCGGAGGACGCGGTCCGTAAGCCGGTATTCGTCTATTCGGGACACGGCTGCCAGTGGCCCCGCATGGGCCTGCCGTTGCTGGATACCGAGCCCGTGTTCCGGGCGACGCTGCTGCGCTGCGATGCGCTCATCCGGGAGTACGAAGGTTGGTCGCTGCTGGAAGTGCTGGCCGCTGACGACGCGGCGGCGCGGCTGAGCCGGCTCGACATCGGACTGCCCGCGATTGTGTCGGTGGAGATGGCCCTGACGGACCTCTGGCGCTCGTGGGGCATCGAGCCCGGCGCCGTGGTGGGGCACAGCATCGGCGAGGTGTCGGCGGCGTATGCGGCGGGAGTCCTGGACATCGAGGACACCATTCGCGTCGTCTGCGCCGAGAGCCGGCTGATGCACACGCAGGCGGGCAAGGGCAGCCTGGCGGTCGTGGGCGTCCCGTGGGCGGAGGCCGCTGAACTGCTCGTGGGCTACGAGGGGCGGTTGTTCCGTGCCATCGACTCGGGCGCGGGTTCGACGGTGTTGTCGGGGGATGTGGACGCACTGGCCGAGGTGCTCGCGTCGCTGCAACAGCGCGGAGTCTTCTGCCGGCAGGTGGACATCGACGTTCCGGTGCACAGCCCCCGCATGGACGTGCTGGCGAACGCGTTGACCGAGGCGCTTCGGGACATCCGGCCCCGCCCGGCGCGTGTTCCCCTGATCTCGTCCATCACCGGCGCGGAGATCGACGGCGCGAGCGCGGACGCCTCCCACTGGGTGCGGAACATCGCGTGGCCCACGCTCTTCACCGGCGCGCTCTCCCACACCATCCAGGAGGGCTACGACACGTTCCTGGAGGTCAGTCCGCATGCGATTCTGCGGCACCCCATCGACGCGACGCTGAAGCACCTGGGGCGGCAGGGCCGCGTGGTGCCCTCCCTGCGGCGGCAGGAGGATGAGCGCGCCACGCTGTTCGATTCGTTGGGCGTGCTCTACGCGGCGGGGCAGCCGGTCCGGTGGGATGCACTCGTCGCGCGTGGGGTGGACCACGACGGGGAGGCGGTGCACCTGCTGCCCCTGTCTGCGCGGAGCCCGGAGGCGCTCAAGGCGCTGGCCGCGGATTGGCGCGACTTCCTGGCTGGGGAGCCGGGCGCGTCGCTCGATGATGTCACCTACACCGCGAGCGTGCGTCGCGGCCACCTGTCCCACCGCTTGTCGGTGGTGGGCGGCTCACGACGGGAGCTGGCGGAGGCGCTGGACGCCGTCACGCGGGGGGAACTCCCGCCGGGTGTGAGCGAGGGACGGGTGAGTCCCGAGGGACGGGCCAAGGTGGCCTTCGTCTTCCCGGGACAGGGCTCCCAGTGGTTGGGCATGGGGCGTCAGCTCCTGCGTGAGGAGCCGGTGTTCCGGTCCGCCATCGAGGCGTGCGAGCAGGCCATGCGGCCGCACGTGGACTGGCCGCTCACGGCGGAGCTGCTGGCGGACGAGCAGCATTCGCGCCTGCAGGACATCGACGTGGTGCAGCCGGTGCTTTTCGCCATGCAGGTGGCGTTGGCGGCCCTGTGGCGCTCGTGGGGCATCGCGCCGGACGCGGTGGTGGGGCACAGCATGGGCGAGGTGGCCGCGGCGCACGTCGCGGGCACGCTCTCCCTGGAGGACGCGGCGCGCATCATCTGCCTGCGCAGCCAGCTCCTGCGCCGCAAGAGCGGGCAGGGGGCCATGGCAGTGGTGGAGCTGGGGCTGGCGCAGGCCCGCGAGGCGCTGGCCGGCTACGAGACGCGGCTCTCCGTCGCGGTCAGCAACAGCGCGCGCTCCACGGTGCTCTCGGGTGACACCGACGCATTGGAGTCGCTGCTGCCGAAGCTCGAAAGCCAGGGTGTCTTCTGCCGCCGGGTGAAGGTCAACGTCGCCTCTCACAGTCCGCAGATGGACTCGCTGAAGGACGACCTCCTTCGGGTGCTCGACGGTGTCGCGCCTCAGGGGGCGCCCGTGCCCATCTACTCCACGGTGACGGGCCAGACGAGCGACGGCGCGGACTTCCACCCGGCCTACTGGGTCAGCAACCTGCGCGAACCGGTGCTGTTCCACGGTGCTGTCGAGCAACTCCTGGCGGATGGCTTCACGGTGCTGGTCGAGGTGAGCCCACATCCGGTGTTGCTCGCGCCCATCGAGGAGACGCTGCGCGAGTCGAAACAGGGGGCCATCGCGCTCGCGTCCGCGCGGCGACAGATGCCCGAGCGCCGCTGCCTGCTGGAGTCCCTGGCGGCGCTGTACGCCTGGGGTTGCGCGGTGGACTGGAAGGCGCTGCACCCGGTGCAGGGCCGTGTCGTCGCGCTCCCACGGTACCCGTGGCAGCGGGAGCGCTTCTGGCTTCCGGACGAGGCGGAGGTGGATGCGCAGCCGGAGGGCGTGGCCCCCGCGGACCGGAAGGGACATCCCCTCATCGGTGGTTCGCTCTCCTCGTCCGTCCAGCCCGGGACTCACTTCTGGGAGCGGACCGTGAGCACGGCGGCGTTCCCGTATCTGGCCGACCACTGCGTGTGGGGGGACGTGGTCTTCCCGGGCGCCGGTTACGTGGAGATGGCGCTGAGCGCCGGCGCGGAGGTGTTGGGCGAGACGGGGCTCGTGCTGGAGGACGTCTCCTTCAGTGAGATGCTCGCGCTGGAGCCGGGCCAGTCGAGGTGCGTGCAGGTGGTGCTGTCCGAGGAGGAGCCGGGCCGCGCCACCTTCCAGATTGCCAGCCGCGCGGAGGGCGAGACGTCCTGGCGCAAGCACGCGTCGGGGACGGTGCGGCGGGAGTCGCGTGCGGGCGCGGCTGTTGAATCTCCCGAGGCGCTCCGGGCGCGCGTCACGGTGGCGGTCTCCGCTGAAGCGCACTACCAACGCCGGCAGGCGCAAGGCCTCATGTACGGCCCGACGTTCCAGGGGCTGCGGGGCATCTGGCGCAGTGAGCAGGAGGCGCTGGGACGCCTGGAGGTCTCCGACACGGTGGCCTTGGAGGCGGGGGCGTACCGGCTCCACCCCGCGCTGCTGGATGCGGGACTGCAGGTGGCGGTGGAGCTCCTTGCCCCGCTGACCGCGACATCCGCTCCGGCGACGCATGTGCCGGTGGGAATCGGGCGGATTCGTTTCTTCCAGCGTCCCGGGCGCGCGGCCTGGGCGCGAGTGAAGGTCCGTGAGGAAGGGGCCGCGAGCGAGCGCGAGCGCACTTTCGACTTCTGGTTGCTGGATGAGCAGGGACAGGTGCTGCTGGAGCTCGAAGCGCTGCGCCTGTACCGCCTGGATGTGGGCGCCTCCGCCCGCAAGGAGCTGGGCGCGTGGCTCTACCAGGTGGACTGGGAGGAGCGGCCGCTGCCGGCGGAGCTGGCGTGGCCCGAGCACACGCCGGGAAGCTGGCTGATTCTCCAGGACGGCGGCGGGGTGGGGCAGCGGCTGTCCGCGCAGCTCCTCACGCGAGGCGAGACGTGCGTGCTCGTCGCGCCCGGTGAGGCGTACCGGCTGACCGGGCCGCGGAGTGCCGAGGTGGACCCCCGGAATCCGGAGCACTGGCGCCGGTTGCTCACGGACCTGCTGGGCGCGGGCGTTCCGCCTTGCCGCGGCGTGGTGCACCTGTGGAGCCTGGACCTGGCCTCGACGGAGGCGCTGACGCTCCAGGCGCTGGAGGACTCGCGGCGGCTGGGGACCACCAGCGTGCTGCACCTGGTGCAGGCGCTTTCGGGGGCGGGCTGGCGGGATTCGCCCCGGCTCTGGCTGGCCACGCGTGGGGCACGTTCCGCGGGCAAGGCGGCAGAACGTGTCGCGGTGGCGCAGGCTCCCCTCCTGGGGTTGGGGCAGGTGCTGGCGGTGGAGCAACCGGAGCTGCGCTGCACCCGTGTGGACCTGGAAGGCGGCGCGGACGTCGCGGCGGATGCGCTGCTGCGGGAGCTGTCATCGACCGCGTTCGAAGACCAGACCGCGTGGCGGGGTGGTACGCGACGGGTGGCGCGGCTGTCTCGTGCGGCGGATGCGCTGTCTGCCCGTGAACCGGCGACGCTGCTGCGCGAGGATGGCACCTACCTCATCACGGGGGGCCTCGGTGGCCTGGGGCTGGAACTCGCGCGCTGGCTCGTCTCCCAGGGCGCACGTCACCTGCTGCTGATGGGCCGTCGCGCTCCCTCCGCGGAGGCGGAGCAGGCGCTGGCGGCGCTTCGTGAGGCCGGCGCTCGGGTGGAGCCCTTCCAGGGCGACGTCGCGCGGCTGGAGGACGTGACGGGCGCGTTGGCTCGGGTGGAGGGCGCGATGCCTCCGCTGCGTGGCGTGTTTCATGCCGCGGGGCTCCTCGAGGACGGACTGTTGCTCAACCTCACCGAGGCGCGCTTCGCCTCGGTGTCGGCACCGAAGGTCCTGGGCAGTTGGAACCTGCACGCGCAGACCCGGCACCTGCCGCTGGAGCACTTCGTCCTGTTCTCCAGCGTGGCCGCTTCGCTGGGCACGCCGGGACAGTCGAACTACGCGTCGGCGAATGCCTTCATGGACGCGCTAGCCCAGGCCCGCCGGGCGGAGGGGTTGCCCGCGCTGAGCATCAACTGGGGCACCTGGACGCAGGTGGGCCTCGCGGCGGCGCAGTCCATCCGCGGCGAGCGCCTGGAGGCACGTGGCCTGGGTGGCATGGCGCCGGACAAGGCGCTGGCGGTGCTCGGCATGCTGCTGGGACAGGAGCGGCCACAGCTCAGCGTCATGGCCTTCGAGCCGCGCCAGTGGCTGGGCTTCTATCTGGCCGCGGCACAGTCGCCGTACTTCACGAAGCTGGCGCAGGAGCCGTCCAGCCGGCCCGCTGTGAGCGCGGGCAAGAGCCGGATTCGGGAGCAGCTCGAAGCGGCCCGTGCGTCCGAGCGTCGCGGCCTGCTGGATGCGCACCTGCGCGAGCTGATTGGCGGGGTGCTGCGGATGGCGCCCGCGCGCATCGAGCCACGGACACCGTTGGTGACCTTCGGGCTCGACTCGCTGATGAGCATGGAGATTCGCAACCGCCTGGAGGCGGCGCTCGGGCTGAAGCTCAGCGCGACGGTGGTGTGGACCTATCCGACGGTGGCCGCGCTGGCGCCGTTCCTGGCGGAGAAGCTTGCGCTTCCGCTGGAGGACTCCCGCCCCGAGCCCGCGCTGGAGGTGGCACCGGCGAAGGCCCCCCAGGCGGATGTGACTGCCAGCGAGATTGACGACCTGTCGGAAGAAGAAGTCGAGCGGCTGTTCGCTCAGAGGATGGCGCAAGGCTCATGACGACGTTCGCGGAGAAGATTGCGCAGTACTCCCCCAAGCGGCTCGCGCTGCTGGCGATGGACCTCAAGTCGCGGCTGGACGCGGTGGAGGGCAGCCGGTCGGAGCCCGTGGCCATCATCGGCATGGGCTGCCGCTTCCCGGGCGGAGGAAACGACCCGGCGTCGTACTGGAACCTCCTGTGCAACGGCGTGGATGCCGTCACGGAGGTGCCATCCTCGCGGTGGACCCGTGAGGACATGGCGCGGATGGACCCCGAGGCCCAGGAGAAGCTGGGCGCGAAGTGGGGCGCCTTCATCAACGCGGTGGACCAGTTCGACGCGGACTTCTTCGGCATCTCTCCGCACGAAGCGCACCGGATGGACCCGCAGCAGCGCATCCTCCTGGAAGTGGCGTGGGAGGCGCTGGAGAACGCGGGCCAGGACATGTCTCGGCTGGCGGGGAGCCGCACGGGCGTGTTCGTGGGCGTGTACAGCGATGACTACGCGCTGTTGCAGGTGGGGAATCCGGCGGCGCGCGACTCCAGCAGCGTGACGGGCGCCATCAACTGCGTGGTGCCGGGGCGGCTGTCGTACCTCATGGACTTCCAGGGCCCCAGCCTGTCCGTGGACACCGCGTGTTCGTCATCCCTGGTGGCCCTGCATCTGGCCGCGCAGAGCCTCCGGCAGCAAGAGTGCACCATGGCGCTGGCGTGCGGCGTCAACCTCATCCTGTCGCCGCTGTCGTCGAGCCGCGTGTCCCGTGCGCAGGCGCTCGCGCCGGATGGACGCTGCAAGACCTTCGATGCCCGCGCCAACGGCTTCGTGCGGGGCGAGGGCTGCGGCGTGGTCGTCCTCAAGCGGCTGTCGGATGCGCTGGCGGCGGGGGACACCGTCCTCGCGCTCATCCGGGGTTCTGCCGTCAACCAGGACGGCAAGTCGGCGGGATTGACGGCGCCCAACGTGCTCGCGCAGAAGGCGCTCATCCGCCAGGCGCTCCAGAGCGCGAACCTGGAGCCCGCCGACATCGACTGCATCGAGGCCCATGGCACCGGGACGTCGCTGGGCGACCCCATCGAGATGGAGGCGCTCCACGAGGTGTATGCGCAGGGGCGCACCGCGGAGCAGTCGCTGGTGGTGGGCGCGGCGAAGACGAACATCGGCCACCTGGAGTCGGCCGCCGGCATCGCCGGCATCATCAAGATGGTCCTGTCGATGCAGCACGGGGCCGTCCCGCCGCTCGCGCACTTCCAGCGGCTCAACCCGCGCATCGACTTCGGCGGTGAATCCCTCACGGTCCCCACGAAGCTGCACCCCTGGCCCGCGCGGGAGACGCGCAAGCGCCGGGGCGCGGTCAGCTCGTTTGGCATCAGCGGCACGAATGCCCATGTGATTCTCGAAGAGGCCCCCGTGGCCGCGGCGGCGCCCCCTGCGCCTTCTCGCGGGGCGTACCTGCTGCCGTTGTCCGCGCGCTCACCCTCCGCGCTTCAATCATTGGCCCGGAAGTACGCGGACGTCCTCACGTCGTCCCCGGAGTTGCCGCTCCGGGATGTCTGCTTCACCGCGGCGCTGCGGCGGACCCATCACGAGTACCGGATGGCGGTCGCGGGGGACTCGGCGGAGGCGGTGGCGCGGCAGCTTCGGGAGTTTGCCTTGGAGGGGCCTGCTCCGGCGGCGACGGACACGGATACCCGGCGCAAGGCGGTCTTCGTCTTCCCGGGGCAGGGCTCGCAGTGGGCCGGCATGGGGCGGCAGCTCCTCGAACAGGAGCCTGTCTTCCGTGAGGCCGTGGAGCGCATCGATGAGGCCATGCGGCCCCACGTCACGTGGCGTCTGATTGACGTGCTGCGCGCACCCGCCGAGGACTCCCGGCTCCAGGACATCGACGTCGTGCAGCCGGTGTTGTTCGCCATGGCGGTGGCGCTGTCCGCGCTCTGGCGCTCCTGGGGCGTCGAGCCGGACGCGGTGGTGGGGCACAGCATGGGTGAGGTGGCCGCGGCGCACGTCGCGGGCGCGCTCTCCCTGGAGGACGCGGCGCGCATCATCTGCCTGCGCAGCCAGCTCCTGCGGCGCATCAGCGGCCAGGGGGCCATGCTCGCGACGGAGCTGACCCTGGAGGACGCGCGCAAGACGCTGGTGGGCCGCGAGGACCGCGTGGCCATCGCGGTCAGCAACAGTCCGACCTCCACGGTGCTGTCGGGGGAGAATGCCGCGCTCGAAGCGATTCGCGCCGAGCTGGAGTCGCGCAACGTCTTCTGCCGCTGGGTGAAGGTCGACGTGGCCTCGCATAGTCCGCAGGTGGACCCGCTGCGGGACGAGCTGCTCTCCGTGCTCTCGGCGGTGCGGCCCGGACGCTCCAGCGTGCCCATTCACTCCACGGTGACCGGCGCCTCCTGTGACGGCTCCGGCTTCGATGCCGCCTACTGGGTCCGCAATCTGCGCGACCCGGTGCTCTTCTCCTCGTCGGTGCTGCAACTCGCCGAGGCTGGGCACTCCGTTTTCCTGGAGATGAGCCCGCACCCGATTCTGCTGCCCGCCGTGGAGCGCTGCCTTCAGCACGCGGGCCGCGAGGGCGTGACGCTTCCGTCCCTGCGCCGCGAGGAGGCTGAGCGGACCGTGCTGCTGGAGTCCATGGGCGCGCTGTACCGCGCGGGACTCCCCGTGCAGTGGAAGCGCTTGTTCCCGGAGGGTGGGGCGCCGCTCCCGTTGCCAACCTATCCCTGGCAGCACAAGCGGTACTGGCTGGACGCGGTGGCCACGCCCGTGGCGGTGATGGTCGAGCCGCGGACCTCCCTCAAGGGCCGGCCGGTGAGCGTGGCTCACGGCGTCGATGGCCAGGTCTTCGAGCTGGAGCTGGGGAGCCACTCGCTGCCGTGGCTGGGTGCGCACCGGTTGGGTGGCGTCGCGGTCGTTCCTGCCTCGGCGTTGGTGGAGCTCGGGCTGAGCGCCGCCGCCGATGCGTTGGGCACTGGGGGACGGGTGCTGTCCGGCGTCGAGTTCGAGCGGGCGCTGGTGCTGCCGGAGACCCAGCGGCGGCTCGTGCAGGTCCACCTCTCTTCCGAGGCAGGAGGCAAGCACGAGTTCCACATCCACAGCCGCGCGGTGGGCGGGGCCTCGTCCGAGGTGGGATGGGTGCGCCATTGCCGGGGCCATGTCCAGGTGCTCAGTGCCTCGATGGGCGCGTTGGCGTCCATCGACGCGGTCCGTGCGCGCTGTGTGGAGCATGTCCCGGGCGCGGCGGTCTACGGCGAGCTGGAGCGCTGCAACGTCCAGTACGACGAGCCGCTGCGGACACTGGGCGAGGCGTGGCGGCGGCCGGGGGAGGCGCTGGGCCGGGTGGTGCTGGGCGCGGAGCGACTTCAGGAGGCGTCCCAGTATCAGCTTCATCCCGCGTTGCTGGACGCCGCGCTCCAGACGCTGGCGCTCGCGCTGGCGGCCGAACCGGGGCAGGCAGCGCTCTTCATGCCTCTGGGGATCGAATCCTTCGAGTGCGTCCCTGGCAGCGCGGACATCCGGTGGGCTCACGTATCCATTTCGCCAGCGTCTCGTCCTGAGGAGCGGCTGGGCACACTGTCCCTGCTGGACGCGGAGGGTCGCCCGGTCGCGGTGGCGCGCGGTGTCCGGTTGCGGCACGTGGCGGTGGAGCGGCTGCTCGAGGTGTTGGGAGAGGTCCGCGCGCAGGACTGGTTCCACGACGTGTCGTGGGAGCCGCGGCCGGCGGGGACACCCCAGTCGGCTCCCACGGATTGGCTTGTGTTCGCGGACCGGGGTGGTTGGGGCACGGCATTCGCCGAGGAGCTGCGGCGTCAGGGCACCCCTTTTGTCACGGTGACCACGGGGGACGCCTTCCAGCGTCTGGGTACGCGGAGCTTCGTGGTGGACCCGCAGCGGCCGGAGGACATGGCGCGCTTGCTGCGAGAGCTTCCAGCGCTCGCTGCTGGCCACGAAGGCCGGGCGCTCTTCCTGTGGGGCCTCGACGAAACGTTGGATGGGCAGACGGCAGTGCCCGCGTCCACGGTGGCGGCGCTGCACCTGGTGAAGGCCCTCATGGAGGTGCCAGGGCGTGCGCGGCTCTGGGTGGTGACGCGGGGCGCGCAGGTCACGGGCGTGGGGACCGAACGTGTGTCGCTGGCCCAGTCACCCCTGTGGGGCATGGGCCGGAGCGTCTCGCTGGAACAGCCGGGCGTTTGGGGCGGCCTCATCGACCTGCCGCCGAATCGGTCGCCGGATGAAGTCACCTCGGTGCTGCGGGAAGTCTCCGCGTTCGGAACGGATGGAGAGGACCAGCTCGCCTTCCGCGATGGGCGCTCGCTGGTCCCCCGGCTCACACGGGGAAGGACAGGGACGGCCGAGGAGGCGCTGCGCCTGCGCTCGGACGCGACGTACCTCGTCTCGGGCGGCCTGGGCGGGCTGGGGCTGAAGGTGGCGCGGTGGCTGGTGGAGCGGGGCGCGCGGCACCTGGTGCTGCTGGGCCGCAGTGGGGTCTCCGGTGCGGATGGGGCGGCGTCGGTGCGGCGCCGCGAGGAGCTCGAGTCGCTCCGGGCGCTCGGGGCGACCGTCACGCCCATGGCTGTGGACGTGGCAGACCGCGAGCGGATGGCGGCAATCCTGCGAGACATGGCGGCGACGCTGCCTCCGCTGCGCGGCGTGATTCATGCCGCCGCGCTCATCACGGAGTGCCGGTTGGAGGACCTGGATGTCGCCGCCACGACGGCGATGATGCGTCCGAAGGTGCTCGGGAGCTGGGTGCTGCACGACCTGACGCGCGGCCTCTCGCTCGACTTCTTCGTGATGTTCTCGTCGACGTCCACGCTGTGGGGCGCCTCTGGCCTGGCGCACTACGCGGCGGGCAACCAGTTCCTGGAAGCGCTGGCGCACCACCGCCGGGCCGAAGGGCTGCCCGCGACCGCTATTCACTGGGGGACGTGGGACGAGATTGGCGGAGAGCGCGCCGACAACGCGCGGGGCTACGCACGCTTCGGGCTGAACCCAATGGCCTCGGAGCGCGCGCTCGATGCGATGGGACAGGTGCTGCGGTCGGGCGCGAGTCACAAGACGGTCGCCTCCGTGGACTGGTCCGTGCTCAAGCCCATCTGGGAGGCTCGGCGTCGCCGGCCCTTCCTGATGAACATGGGCGCGGCGTCGCCGGCCACGAACGGTGGTGCCACCTCGCGGGCACGGTTGCTCTCGGAGTTGAAGGCGCTCCCTGCTGAGCGCCGGTTCGACACGCTCGTGCAGCGCATCCAGGGCGAGGTGGGGCGCATTCTCGGCTTCACTCCCACCGATTTGCCCCCCGTGGACCGCGGCTTCTTCCAGATGGGGATGACGTCCCAGATGTCCGTGGAGCTGCGCAACGTGTTGCAGCGTGGACTCGAGAAGGAGCTGCCCGCGAGCCTCGCGTTCGACCACCCCACCGTCGTGGCGCTGGCGAAGCGTCTGGCGGGGAGCGTCACCACGGTGGACATCCCATTGCCCACGGTAGCGGCGGCTCCGGTGCAGAAGTCATCCCCGGTGCCTTCGGACGTCGGCGACCTGTCGGAGCGGCTGGCGCAAGTCTCGGAGCTGTCGGACGACGAAGTCGAGCGGTTGATTGCCCTGAAGCTGAGCTGAATCGGACGACTGCGATGAGCAAGGAATTCTACGAGAAGATTTCGAGCCTCTCTCCCAAGCGGCTCGCGTTGCTGGCGCTCGACCTGCACGCGGAGAGCGAAGCCCTCAAGCGCGCGCGCTCGGAGCCCATCGCCATCGTCGGTGCGTCCTGCCGCGTTCCCGGAGGCGTGCGGACACCCGAGGACTTCTGGCGCCTGCTGAGCCAGGGGGTGGACGCCATCACCGAGGTCCCGCGTGAGCGGTGGGACGCGGAGGCGCTCTTCGACCCCGACCCGAGTAAGCGAGGCCGCACCTATGCTCGCTGGGGCGGCTTCATCGACGGTGTGGACCAGTTCGACGCCGCGTTCTTCGGCGTCTCACCCCGGGAAGCGTCGCGGATGGACCCGCAGCAGCGGATGCTGCTGGAGGTCGCGTGGGAGGCGCTGGAGCGCGCGGGCCAGCCGCCGGACCAGCTCGCGGGAAGCAAGTCCGGTGTCTTCCTGGGCATCATCGGCAGCGACTACGCGCAGCTCCAGGCGCGGCAGCTCGGCGATGCGCCGGACATCTATCACCTGACGGGGACCTCGCTGAACGCGGCGGCGGGCCGCCTGGCGTACACGCTGGGCCTCCAGGGGCCGTGCATGTCCATCGACACGGCGTGCTCGTCATCGTTGGTGGGGCTCCACGTCGCCTGCCAGAGCCTGCGCAACCGCGAGTGCGATCTGGCGCTCTCCGCGGGCGTCAACCTCATGCTGATGCCGGACCCGACCGTTGCCCTCTCCAGCAGCCGAGGGCTGGCGCCGGACGGACGGTGCAAGACCTTCGATGCCGCCGCCAATGGCTTCGTGCGCGCGGAGGGCTGCGTCGTCCTGGTGCTCAAGCGGCTCTCGGATGCGCTGGCCAACGGCGATGAGATTCTGTCGCTCGTCGCGGGCTCGGCGGTGAACCAGGACGGCGCCAGCAGTGGACTCATGGTGCCCAACGGACCGGCGCAGGAGCGGGTCATCGAGCAGGCGCTGGCGAGCGCGGGGCTGAAGCCCTCGCAGGTCTCCTTCGTCGAGGCGCACGGGACGGGCACGTCGCTGGGCGACCCCATCGAGCTGCAAGCGCTGGCGCGGGTTCTGGGCGCGGGACGGAGCGCGGATACGCCACTGTACGTTGGCTCGGTGAAGACGAATGTCGGGCACCTCGAAGCGACGGCGGGGCTCACGGGCATCCTGAAGACGGCCCTCTCACTGCGCCACGAGGCGATTCCTCCGAACCTGCACTTCCACCGCCTCAACCCGGACATCGTGCTGGACGGGGCGCCTGTCGTCGTTCCCACGGCGCTCCAGCCGTGGCCCCGCGCCGAGCAGCCTCGCCTCGCTGGCGTGAGCGCGTTTGGCATCAGCGGCACCAATGCCCACGTCATCTTGCAGGAGCCGCCGGTGCCGTCATCACGGCCTGCCGTCCCCGCTCGTGGCGCGGAGTTGCTCGTGCTGTCGGCGCGTAGTTCGGAGGCGCTCCAGGCCATGGCCGGGAGTCACGCGCATTGGCTCGCCGCGCATCCGGAGGTGTCACTCCGCGACATCTGCGCCACGGCGGCCCTGTCGCGCTCCCACCATGAGCACCGCCTCGCGCTCGCGGGCCACACGCACGCTGAACTCGAGGAGAAGCTCGGGGCGTACGCGCGTGGAGAGCCCGTGCCGGGCGCGGCCACGGGACGTGCATCGGGGCAGACCCGGCGCCGGGTCGTCTTCGTGTTCCCGGGGCAGGGCTCGCAGTGGCTGGGCATGGGCCGGAAGCTGCTGGCGGAGGAGGCGGCGTTCCGCGAGGCCATGGAGCGCTGCGACGCGGCCATCCAGGCGTGCGCGGGCTTCAGCGTCCTGGGGGAGCTGGCCGCCGAAGAGGGCAAGGGCCGCCTCCATGAAATCGACGTCATCCAGCCCGTTCTCTTCGCCATGGAAGTGGCGCTGGCGGAGCTGTGGCGCGCCTGGGGCATCGAGCCCGACGCCGTGGTGGGGCACAGCATGGGCGAGGTGGCCGCGGCGCACGTGGCCGGAACGCTGAGCCTGGAGGACGCGGCGAAGGTCATCTGCCGCCGCAGCCGGCTGCTTCGAGGCGTGAGCGGGCAGGGCTCCATGCTCCTGGTGGACCTGACGTTGGAAGAGGCGAAGCAGGCCCTTCATGGCTGGGAGTCGCAGGTCTCCGTCGCGGTGAGCAACAGCGTGCGCTCCACGGTGCTGTCGGGCGCTCCTGGAGCCCTGGAGGACATCGCCCAGCGGCTCAAGCAGCGGGACGTCTTCTGCCGCTTCGTGAAGGTGGACGTGGCCTCGCACAGTCCTCAAATGGACCCGCTGCGGCCCGACCTGCTCGCGGCGCTCCAGGACCTCGCGCCGCGCGCGTCCCGTGTGCCCATCTGCTCGACGGTGACGGGGCGGATGACGGATGGCGCGGAGTTCCGTGCCGGCTACTGGGCGGACAACCTGCGCGAGCCGGTGTTGTTCTCGAAGGCCATCGAGAAGCTCGCGGTCGACGGCCATGACCTCTTCATCGAGCTGAGCCCGCATCCCATCCTCTTGCCCGCCGTGGAGCAACACCTGCGGCACCTCGGACGAGAGGGGACGGTGCTGCCCTCGCTCCGCCGTGACGAAGACGAGCGCGGGGCGATGTTGTCATCCCTGGGCGCGCTCTACGCCGTGGGGCACGAGGTGGACCTTAAGCGCCAGCACCCCGTGCGGGGCCGGCTCGCGGCGCTGCCCACGTACCCGTGGCAGCACGAGCGCTTCTGGATTGAGTCGTCCACGCGGACCCGTCGTGCCCGGGACGCTGGCCACCACCCGTTGCTGGGCACGCACCTGTCCCTGGCGGGCCAGGAAGGCGCACACCTGTGGCAGACGGAGCTGTACGCGGACAGCCCTTCGTATCTGTCGGACCACGTCGTCCATGGGGAGGTCGTGCTCCCCGGCACCGGGTACTTGGAGATGGCGCTCGCGGGGGCCTCCGAGGCCTTCGGGCCGGGACGGCTCGCGCTGGAGGACGTCATCTTCCAGGAGATGATGGTGCTTCCTCGGGAAGAGGCGCTGTCGGTTCAGATGCGCGTCATCCCGGGGGCGGATGGTACCCGTCGCTTCCAGGTCTTCAGCCGCCCGGTGGACGGCGTCGGGGCTTGGACACTGCACGCTGAAGGGCGCTTGAGTGAGAGCACGAGAGCGGAGCCCTTCGCGCTCGACGAGGCGCGGGCTCGGTGCCCTGAGCTTCTGGAGGGCGAGAAGCACTACCAGCTCATGCTGGAGCGGGGCGTCGACTTCGGACCCAGCTTCCGCCTGGTGAAGGAGATGTGGAAGGGGGAGGGCGAGGCGGTGGCGCGCCTGGAATTGTCACCTTCCGTCGCGGCGGAGATGACGGCGCATCAGCTCCATCCGGCGCTGCTGGATGCCTGCTTGCAAGCCATCAACGGCGCGGGGCTGGGGGACCGTAGGGGAGAGACGTTCGTCCCGGTGGCGGTGGACTCGCTGCGCATGCACGGGCGGCCCGGACATGCGCTTTGGAGTCACGCTCGTGTCCGGCCGGGCACGGGCGGTGGCCCGGGCTCGATTGAAGCCGATGTGACGTTGCTGGACGCGGAGGGCAACATCCTGATGGAGGCCCGCGGCCTGATGGCGCGCCGTCTGGATGCGGTGCGGCGCCGGTCCGCGGATGAAATCGACCAGTGGATGTACCGGGTGGACTGGCAGGAAGCGCCGCGTGAGACGCCCACGGCCGTCTCGGAGTCGAAGCCCGGCACCTGGCTGGTACTCGCGGACCGTGCTGGTTTCAGCGCGAAGCTGCGCGCGGTGCTGAGCGAGCGTGGGGAGCGGTGCATCCTCGTCTCTCACGGCGAGGAGACCCGGCTCATCGAGCCCGGCCACTACGTGGTGGACCCGTCACGAGCGGAGGGCTTCACGCGGATTCTCGACGCGGAGTTCGGCGCCGGACGCCCCGCATGCCGTGGCGTCGTGCACCTCTTCAGCCTGGATGTGCCCGGCCTCGAGGCTGGCGCGGATGCGCTGGTGAAGGCGCGCACGCTTGGCGCGGCGAGCGCGCTCCACCTCACGCAGGCCCTGGTCGCGTCGGGCTTCCGGGACATGCCTCGGGTGTGTTTGGTGACGGAAGGTGTCCAGGCCGTCAAGCCGGGTGAGCAGGTGGCCCATGTCGAGCAGGCGCCACTCTGGGGCTTGGGACGCGTGCTCACGTTGGAGCATCCCGAACTCCGGTGCTGCAGCGTGGACCTGGGGGCTCGCGATGAGGTCCAGGCTCGGGCGCTGGCCGACGAGCTCCTCGCGTCGAGTCCGGAAGAACAGGTCGCGCTCCGGGGCTCCGCGCGGTTCGTGGCGCGGCTGTCGCGCATGGAGCGCAGCACGGCGGCGCCGGCGGAGTTGCGAGCCGATGCCACGTACCTGATTACCGGTGGCCTGGGGGGCCTGGGCCTGAAGCTCGCGGAGTGGCTGGTCGACCGGGGCGCCCGCCACCTGGCCTTGCTGGGGCGCAAGGGCGCGTCCGCGGAGGCGCAGCCGGTGCTGGATGCGCTGCGTGCCGGCGGCGTCGAAGTCCGGGTGTTCAAGGCGGACGCGGCGGCGCGCCCGGACCTGGAGCGGGTGCTGGGAGAGGTGGCGGCGGAGATGCCTCCACTCCGGGGTGTCTTCCACGCGGCGGCGGTCCTCGATGACGGCGTGTTGGTGAACCTCACCGCCGAGCGTCTGCGCACGGTGATGGAGCCCAAGGTCCACGGCGCCTGGCATCTGCACACGCTGACGGCATCGGCGCCGTTGGAGCACTTCGTGTTGTTCGCCGCGGCGGGTTCGCTGCTGGGCTCGCCGGGGCAGGGCAACTACGCGGCGGCCAACGTCTTCCTCGATGCGTTGGCGGCGTACCGGCGTGGGCTCGGCCTGCCGGCGCTGAGCGTTGACTGGGGGGCCTGGGCCGGTGTGGGTCTGGCCGCGGCGGCCGAGGCGCGCGGGGAACGCATCACCCAGCGCGGCGTGGACACCATGCCACCGTCGCAAGCGCTGGAGGCGTTGAGCCGCATCCTGGGCAGCCCTCTGTCGCGCGTGGTGGTGATGCGTTTCGACCTGCGGCAGTGGAGCGAGTTCTACCTGACGGCGGCGCGCTCGCCCTTCCTGTCGCGGCTGGCGCGTGAGCAGGCCAGCGCCGCGAATGTTCCCGCTGTTCGCGGTGCCTTCGTGGAGACACTCCGGGCCGCGGAGGTGCTGAAGCGCGCGTCGTTGCTGGAGGCGCACCTCTGTGAACAGGCCGGCCATGTGCTCCGGCTGGCGCCTTCGCGAATCGACCCGCAGGAGCCCCTGGGCAGCATGGGGTTGGATTCCCTGATGGGGCTGGAGATTCGCAACCGGCTCGAAGCCAGCCTGGGCCTGAGGCTTCCCGCGACGCTGGTCTGGCGGCACCCGACGGTGGCGGCGCTCGTCGTGCACCTGGCTGAACAACTGCAACTTCCCATCACGACCCAGGCGGAGCAGCCGCGGGATGAAGCCGCCACGCTCGAAGCCGCGATCGTCAACAACGTCAAGCAACTCTCGGACGACGAAGCCGAGGCGCTGCTCGCGGAGAAGCTCGCCGCGCTGGCCGATTGAAGAGATTCCGACATGGCAAATCGCACTGACGAGTCGAACGAGCTGTCTCCCGCCAAGCGCATGCTGGTGGCGCTGGAGAAGATGCAGTCGCGGCTGAATGCCGTGGAGGGCGCCGCGAAGGAGCCCATCGCCATCGTGGGCATGGCGTGCCGCTTCCCGAAGGCGGACGACGTGGAGGCGTACTGGCGTCTGCTCGAAGGGGGCGTTGACGCCGTGCGGGAGATTCCGCTCGACCGTTGGCCTCGGGAGGACGTCTCCGGCCTCACGGAAGGCGCGATGCGCTGGGGCGGCTACCTGGACGCGGTCGACGGCTTCGACCCGGGCTTCTTCGGCATCTCCCCCCGCGAGGCCGTGCGGATGGACCCCCAGCAGCGCCTGCTGCTGGAGGTGGCGTGGGAGGCGCTCGAGGACGCGGGCCTGGACGTCGACAAGCTGTCGGGCAGCCGCAGCGGCGTCTTCATCGGCGCCTGCAATGACGACTACCACTGCATGCAGGTGGAGCAGCCGGAGACAGGTGACGCGTTCAGCGCCACGGGCGTTGCCGCCAGTGTCCTCTCCGGCCGCCTGTCCTATCTCTTCAATTTCCAGGGCCCGAGCCTGGTGGTGGACACGGCGTGCTCATCCTCGCTCGTGTCGCTCCACCTGGCCTGCCAGAGCCTGCGCGCGCGCGAGTGCAACATGGCGCTCGCTGGTGGCGTGAACCTGATTCTCTCGCCGCAGTCGGTGCAGCTCGTGGCCAAGCTCCAGGCGCTCGCGCCGGACGGCCGGAGCAAGGCGTTCGACGCCTCCGCCAACGGCTTCACCCGTGGCGAGGGCTGCGGCATCGTCGTGCTGAAGCGGCTGTCGGATGCGCTCGCGGACGGCGACCACATCCTGGCGACGATTCGCGGCTCGGCCATCAACCAGGATGGCAAGTCGACCGGGCTCACCACGCCCAACGTGCTCTCGCAGCAGGCCCTCATCCGCCAGGCGTTGGACAGCGCGGGGCTGAAGCCGGAGCAGGTGAGCTACGTGGAGGCGCACGGCACCGGGACGCCCATCGGTGACCCCATCGAGGTGGAGGCGCTGCGCGAGACGTACGGTGCGCCTCGCGCGGATGGTGGCGTGTGTGGCATCGGTTCGGTGAAGACGAACCTGGGACACCTGGAGTCCGCGGCGGGCGTGGCAGGCATCATGAAGGTCGTCCTCGCGATGCGTCACCAGCGCATCCCGGCGCATTTGCATCTCAAGCAGGTGAACCCGCGCATCCAGATGGAGGGCAGCGCGCTCACCATCCCCACGCGGCTCACCCCGTGGGAGACGGCCGCCGGACAGCCCCGCCGCGCGGGCATCAGCTCGTTCGGCATCAGCGGCACCAACGCCCACGTCATCCTCGAAGAGGCGCCCGCTCCGGCGGCGAAGGAGGCGCTGCCACAGCGGCCGGAGCTGTTGCCCCTGTCCGCGCGCAGCCGTGAAGCCCTCCAGTCCCTCGCGGAGCGTCATGCGGAGCGCCTGGGCCGCGGTGGGGCGGCGAGCCTCTCCGACGTCTGCTACACGGCGGCGTCCCACCGCACGCATCACACCCACCGGCTCACGGTGCTGGCGGACGCCCCCGAGCGCACGGCGGAGCGGCTCCGGGCCTTCGCGCGAGGCGAACTGCCCGAGGGCACCTGGACGGGGCGCAAGGCGTTCGGCGCGCGCCGGAAGGTCGTCTTCGTCTACCCGGGGCAGGGCGCGCAGCGAGCAGGCATGGGCCGGGCACTGATGGCGCAGGAGCCGGTGTTCCGGGACGCGCTCGTCCAGGTGGACCTGGCGCTGCGGCCCCATCTGGGCTGGAGCGTGCTCGACGAAATCGCCGCGGACGATCAGCGCTCGCGCTTGGCGGAGATCGACATCAACCAGCCGGTCCTCTTCGCCGTCGAGGTGGCGCTGACAGCCCTGTGGCGCTCGTGGGGCATCGAGCCCGACGCGGTGATGGGGCACAGCATGGGCGAGGTCGTCGCCGCACACGTCGCTGGCGCGCTGAGCCTGGAGGATGCCTGCCTCATCATCTGCCACCGCAGCAAGCTGATGCGGAGCCTGGGCGGCCAAGGCGCGACCATGGCGCTGGTCGAGCTGTCGGTGGAGGAGGCAGAGGAGGCCATCCGTCCCTGGAGCGGCAAGCTCTGGTTGGGCGGACTGAATGGCCCCCGGTCGCAGGTGCTGTCGGGGGAGCCGGAAGCGCTCCAGGAGGCAGTCGCGGCACTGGGGCAGCGCGGTGTCTTTACCCGCTGGGTGAAGATGGACGTGCCGTCGCATACGCCGTTGGTGGAGGTCATCAGCCGCGAGCTGGAGGGCCGCGTGGCGCGAATCTCCCCGCGTGCCGCGCAGGTGCCCGTCTGCTCCACTGTGACGGGTGAGTTCCTGGACGGAGCCAGGCTGGACGCCGCCCACTGGGGCAACAACCTCCGCCTCCCGGTGCGCTTCGAGGCGGCGACGCGGCGGCTCCTGGCGAGCGAGCACTCCGTGTTCATCGAGGTGAGTCCGCACCCCGTGCTGCTCCCGGCCGTCGAGCAGACCCTGGGCGCCGCGGACGCGGAGGGCGTGGTGCTGGCGTCCCTGCGGCGTGGAGCGGACGAACGGCACACGATGCTGTCCTCGCTGGGCGCCCTCTACGCGACGGGCCACCGCGTTGCGTGGAACCGGCTGTACCCGAGCAAGGGCCAGCTCGTGCCGCTGCCCACGTACCCCTGGCAGCGCGAGCGCTTCTGGATGGAGCCCGTGTCCCGTGAGGCACGGACGTCGAGGTCCACCTCCGGGCATCCGCTCATCGGTGAGCGCATCGACCTGTCCGCGCAGGGGGATGTCTCCCGGCTGTGGCAGGTGCAGCTGGGCCCGAAGCACTTCCCGCTGCTGTCGGAGCATCGCGTCCAGGGCGTGCCCGCCTTGCCCGCGGCGGCCATGGCCGACATGGCGCTGAGCGCGGCCAGACAGACGCTGGGGGCGCCCGTATCCCTGGAGGAGGTGAGCTTCAGCGCGCTCATGGCGTTCCCGGAGGACGAGGAACGGGTGCTCCAGCTCTGGCTCTCCACGGAGCGTTCAGGGACGCACGCGTTCCGGCTCTTCAGCGCGCCCGTGCTGCGGGAGACGCCGTCGGATGAATTGAACTGGACGCTCCACGCGGAAGGCACCCTCCGCCAGAGCGACTCGGCTATCGCGGAGCCCGCTGGACTCGAGGCGTTGCGTGCGCGGCTGAGTACCCCGGTGTCGGTGGAGGCGCACTACCAGGGCCTTCGCGACATCGGCCTGGACTATGGCCCCAGCTACCGCGTCGTCACGGAGCTCTACCGCGCGGAGAGTGAGGCGCTGGGCCGCGTGCAGCTCGCGGGCGAGCGGACGGCAGAGGACGCCCGGTACAGTCTGCACCCCGCGTTGCTCGACGGTTGCTTCCAGGTCCTGGCGGCGGCGTTGGGAGGCGTGGACGGCGAAGGCGGCGTGTATGTCCCTTCGTCCTTCTCCCGGCTGCGCGCCCTGGCTCTGGCGGAGGCCGCGCTCTGGAGTCACGTCCGCATCGTCAATGGGGCTGCTTCGGGGGCGAGCGCCATCGAGTGCGACGTCACCCTCCTGGATGAGCAGGGACGGGTGGTGGCGGAGGTGCAGCGGCTGGTCTGCAAGAAGGTCTCCGCGGGCAGCCAGCCCGCTGATGAAGTGGACCGCTGGACGTACTCCGTCCAATGGCAGCCGCAGCCTCGCGTCGCTCGGGAGGATGCCGTGGCTGGGCGGGGGGCGGGCCGATGGCTCGTCTTCGCGGATGCGCGTGGCGTCGGCCAGTCCTTGGCCCGGGGGCTCGCGGAGCACGCCGAGGTCAGCGTCGTGGTGGAGGCGGGGGCCGCCTACGCGCGGCTCTCCGAAGACCACTACCGCGTCAACCCGTCGCGCCTGGAGGACTTCCAGGCGCTCCTCCGAGACGCCTTCAGCGAGCAGTCGCCGTGCAAGGGCATGGTGCACCTGTACGGGCTCGACGTGGCGTCCAGCGTGGCGGAGCCAGAGACCTTCGAGCAGGCCGTGACGCTGAGCGGGACCAGCGTCGTGTCCCTGCTCCAGGCGTGGGCCCAGCGGGGCTGGCGCGACGCACCGCGACTGTGGCTGGTGACGTCGGGACTGCACGTCCTCGCCCGGGATTCGGCGCCGGGGGCTCCGGCGGCTGCTCCTCTCGCGGGCCTCGCGGCAGTCATCACCCATGAGCACCCGGAGCTGCGCTGCGCTCATGTGGACCTGAGCGCGCAGCCGTCCCCCGAGGAAGTCACGTCGCTGGCCGCGGAGCTCCTCGCGGACAGCGCGGAGGACCGGATTGCGCTGCGCGGAAGTCAGCGCCACGTCGCCCGGTTAGGGCGGGGAGTCGCTGGTGGGAAGGTGACGGAGCCCCGTGAACTCTCGGCGGAGGGGACGTACCTCATCACCGGCGGCCTGGGCGGGCTTGGGCTGGAAGTGGCGAAGTGGCTCATCCAGCGAGGCGCCCGGCACCTGGCGCTCACCGGCCGGAGCGCGCCCACCGACGAGGCGAACCGGACGCTGGGCGAACTCCGGACGAGCGGCGCCGAGGTGCGCGTCTATGGGGCGGACGTCACCCGCGCCGACGACGTGACGCGCGTGCTGGCTTCGATGGAGGCGGAGCTGCCGCCGCTGCGCGGCATCGTCCACGCGGCGGGTGTCATCGCCGACGGTGTGCTCGCGCAGCTCGACGCGGAGCGGCTCCGCACAGTGCTGGCGCCGAAGGTCCAGGGCGCGTGGAATCTGCATGCCCAGACGCTGGGCCGCCCGTTGGACTTCTTCGTGATGTTCTCTTCCGCCGCGTCGATGCTCGGCTCGCCGGGACAGGGCAACTACGCGGCGGCCAACGCCTTCATGGATGTGCTCGCGCACCACCGGCGTGCGGCGGGACTCCCCGCGTTGAGCGTCAACTGGGGCCCCTGGGCCGAAGTGGGTCTGGCCGCGGTGGCGACGAACCGGGGCGACCGCCTGGCCTTGCGTGGCGTGGGCAACATGCCGCCAGCGCAAGCCCTGGATGCGCTGGGGCGCCTGCTGGCGAAGGAGGCCGCGCAGGTGGCCGTGGTGCCGCTCGACCTGCGGCAGTGGCGTGAGTTCTACCTGAGCGCGGCGCAGTCGCCCTTCCTCTCCGCGCTGATGCAGGAACGGGTGAGCACGCCGGCTTCGCGCAAGGGGACCGCGCGGGAGATGCTCGCGGCGGCGGAGCCTTCCCAGCGGCGGGGATTGCTGGAGGGCTACCTGCGCGAGCAATTGGGACGCATCCTCCGCATGGAGCCGGCGCGCATCGACCCCGAGCAACCGTTTGGCGACTTCGGAATGGACAGCCTGACCGGATTGGAGCTGCGCAATCGGCTCGAGTCCGGGCTGAAGCTCACGCTGTCCGCGACACTGGCCTATGCCTATCCCACGGTGCAGACGCTGACGGCGCACCTGTTCGGCAAGCTGGAGCCCGTCCTCGACGCCGAGTCGCGCGTCACGGTGCGTCCGGTGGTGAAGGAGGCGCAGGTTGTTCCGGCGGTGGGGACGACGGCGCAGGGCCCCGAGCTGCTCGCCATCGTCGGCATGGGCTGCCGCTTCCCGGGCGGCGCGAATGACCCGGAGGCTTACTGGCGGCTGCTGAGTGGAGGCGTGGACGCAGTCCGCGAGGTGCCCGCCGACCGTTGGAAGAGCAGCACGGACGCGGCGGAGCACAAGGGCACGCGCTGGGGTGGCTTCCTGGACCGGGTGGATGGCTTCGACCCGGAGTTCTTCGGGATTGCGCCGCGTGAGGCCGTGGCAATGGACCCGCAGCAGCGCTTGCTGCTCGAGGTCGCGTGGGAGGCGCTGGAAGACGCGGGCCTGCCGAAGGCGCGCTTGTCGGGCACTCGGACGGGCGTCTTCGTCGGCGTCTGCGGCAATGACTACGCGATGCTCCAGGCGGAGCGCGACGTGGAGGGCGACGTCTACTCCGTCATCGGCTGCTCCAACAGCGTGATTGCCGGGCGGCTCTCGTACCTGCTGGACCTGCGGGGGCCGGCCATGTCGGTGGACACGGCTTGTTCGTCCTCGCTGGTGGCCCTGCACCTGGCCGGCCAGAGTCTGCGCAACCGCGAGTGCGACGCGGCGCTCGTGGGCGGCGTCAACCTGCTCCTGTCGCAGCGGCCCAGTTCCTGGCTCTCCAAGCTGACGGCGCTGTCTCCGGATGGGCGCTGCCGGACCTTCGACTCGCGGGCGAATGGCTTCGTCCGGGGTGAGGGCTGCGGCGTCGTGGTGCTGAAGCGGCTCTCCGATGCGCTAGCCAGCGGAGACAACGTCCTGGGCGTGATTCGCGCATCGGCGGTGAACCAGGATGGTGGCTCCACCGGCCTGACGACGCCCAATGTCTTGTCGCAGCAGGCCCTGATTCGCGAGGCACTGGCAGCGGCCCAGGTGTCGCCCAAGGACATTGGCTACATCGAAGCCCACGGCACCGGCACGCCGCTCGGCGACCCGATAGAGGTGGAGGCCCTTCGGGAGACGTATGGCCACCGGCGCGAGGATGACTCGCGCTGCTTCCTCGGCTCCGCGAAGACGAACATCGGTCATCTGGAGGCAGCGGCCGGCATGGCGGGCCTCATCAAGGTGCTGCTCGCGCTCCGGCATGAGGCCATTCCGAAGCACCTGCACTTCAAGGCGCTCAATCCTCGCATCTCCATCGAGGACACGCCCTTCGCCATCCCGACGCAGCAACAGCCGTGGCCCGTCTCCCAGCGGCGCCGTTACGCGGCGGTGAGTTCGTTCGGCATCAGCGGGACGAACGCGCACGTGATTGTCGAAGAGGCCCCCGCGTCTTCGCCCGTGCCTGAGGCCGCGCAGACCGCCGCGCGGCTGCTCACGCTGTCCGCGAGGAGCGAGGGCGCGCTGCGAGCCCTGGTTCGCTCGTACCACGCACTCCTGGCACAACCTGGGGCCGCGGCGCCGCGGCTCGAAGACCTGGCCTACACCGCGGCGCTGCGGCGCAACCCCCACGAACACCGGCTGGCGGTAGCTGGTTGTACGGCGGAGGAGTGGGGCGAACAGCTCCTGGCGTTCCTCGAAGGCGGGGCACCGCCGTACTTGACGACGGGCGTCGCGGAGGGGCGCCGGGAACAGGTGGTGTTCGTCTTTGGAGGCCAGGGTTCCCAGTGGCAGGGCATGGGGCGTGACCTCTTCGCGAGCAACGGGGACTTCGCCGCCGCGTTGCGTGACGTGGACGCGGCGCTGGCTCCGCACACCCGGAACTCCATCATCGACGCGCTGATGGCGGACGGGGCCGAGTCCCGTCTGGAGGAGACGGAGGTGGCCCAGCCCGCCATCTTCGCCATCCAGGTCGCGCTCGCGGCCGCATGGCGTGCACTGGGCGTCGTTCCGTCCGCGGTCGTGGGGCACAGCGTGGGCGAGGTGGCCGCGGCGCATGTGGCTGGAGCGCTGAGCCTGTCCGAGGCCGCTCGGCTGGTGGCGCACCGCAGCCGCATCATGCAGAAGGCGACGGGGCAGGGCCGCATGGCCTCCGTCGAACTGTCGCCCGACGAGGCTCAGCGCGAGCTGGCGCCCTACGCGGGCCGGCTGTCGGTGGGTGCCATCAACGACGCACGGAGCGTCGTTTTGTCGGGTGAACCGGCGGCGCTCGGAGCGGTGCTCGAAGCACTGCGTGCGCGAGGTGTCGCCACGAGGGACCTGGGCGTCAACTACGCCTTCCACAGCCATCAGATGGCACCGCTCCAGGCGGAGCTGACCCAGGTCCTGGGCCACATCGAAACGCGGCCGACGTCCGTCCCGATGTTCTCCACGGTGAGTGGCGAGGTCATCGACGGCACGGCACTCGACGCGGCGTACTGGGCGCGCAATGTCGGAGAGCCCGTGCGGTTCTCAGCGGCGGTGGAAGCGCTGCTGGAGCAAGGGCACCGGCTCTTCGTCGAGCTGGGGCCTCAGCCCGCGCTCGGCCGGTACGTGGAGCAGGCGCTGCGACGCCGTGAGCTGGAAGGCGCGGCGGTGCCGTCACTGCGCAAGGGGCGGGCTGGCCAGACGGTGATGCTGGGCGCGCTGGGCGGGCTCCACGTGAAGGGCTACCCCGTGGAGTGGAGTCGGCTCTTCCCGGAGGGAGGCCGTCTCGCGTCGCTGCCGCTCTACCCGTGGCAGCGCTCGCGGTACTGGATTGACGATGCCCCCGTGAAGGCGCTGACCCGGGCCTCCGTGGCCCGGAGCGCGGACACGTCGAATGTCCAAAGTCCGGGTGGCTGGGTCTACGACATCACCTGGCACGCCCGTGAGCGGGGGGCGCCTTCGCCGCGTGCGCCCAGGGGCGAGGGAGCCTGGCTCGTCTTCGGGAACCGTGAGGGCGTTGGTGCCGCGCTGGCGGCCCATCTGGAAGCCCTGGGCGAACCGTGCTGGCTGGTCGTGCCCGGGGAGGTCGCGGCCGTCGAAGGCCAGAAGGTGCGGTCCATTCAGCCCGACAACGCGGAGCACTACGTGCAATTGCTCCAGGACGTGGGGCCGGTGAAGGCCGTGGTGCACCTGTGGGGCGCGGATACCGTGTCCGCCGCGGAGCCCACGCTCGCGGAGGTGGAGTCCGCGCAGAAACGAGGCGTCCACGCGGCGCTGCGCCTGGTGCAGGCGCTGGTGAAGTCACCGTCCGCGAGCGGCGCCCGGTTGTGGTTGTGCACGCGGGGGACCCAGCCGGTGGGCAACGTCACAAGCGGCTCGCCCGTACAGGCGCCGCTGTGGGGCCTGGGCCGTGTCCTGGCGCTGGAGCACCCGGAGGTCTGGGGCGGCTTGCTGGACCTGGACCCCGCCGCGCCGGAGGGCGAGGTGGAAGCGCTGTGGCGCGAGCTGTCCGGAGCGGATGGCGAGGACCAGGCGGCGCTCCGCGATGGCACCCGTCACGTGGCTCGGCTGGTTCCCTCGGCGCCTGCGGTTGGCGATGCCCGCCTCACGCTTCACGCGGATGCGACGTACCTCGTCACGGGTGGCCTGGGCGGATTGGGACTCCACGTGGCACGCTGGCTCGTCTCCCAGGGCGCGCGGCACCTCGTGCTGCTGGGCCGGAAGGGGCTGCCGAGCCGCGACGCGTGGGCCGCCATTCCCCGCGACAATGATGTGGGCCGGCAGGTCTCCGCCATCGAGGCCATGGAAGCGGAGGGCGCCGTCGTCCACGCCCTCAGCGCGGATGTGGCGGATGCGGCGCGCATGTCGGAGGTCATCGACGCCGTCCAGCGCGGACCGGCTCCGCTGAAGGGCGTCATTCACGCCGCGGGCGTCTCCACGCAGGTATCGCTGGAGGCCATGGACGAGGCGGCGCTTGCGTCCATCCTGCGCCCGAAGGTGGCGGGTGGCTGGGTGTTGCACCAGCTCACGCAGGGGCTGGACCTGGACTTCACCGTCTACTTCTCGTCGGGCTCGGCCGTGTGGGGCTCGGCGCAGATGGGGCATTACGCCGCGGGTAACCAGTTCCTCGATGCGCTGGCGCACCACCGCCGCGCGCGGGGCCAGCATGCGCTGAGCATCAACTGGGGGCCGTGGGCGGCCGAAGGCATGGTCGCGGAGGAAGGACTGCGCTGGTTCGAGCGCATCGGCGTGCGTGGTGTCACCGTGGAGGGCGGGCTCCAGTTGCTCGGAGCGCTGCTCGCCATGGACGTGACGCAGCGGAGCGTGGCGCAGATTGACTGGAGCCGCTTCAAGTCCGTGTACGAGTCGCGGGCGCCCCGGCCGCTCCTGGAGGTGCTCGGTGCTCCCTCCGTTCCCACGCCGGTGGCACCGGTGGACGGCAGCGAGACGCTGGCGCAGTTGCGCAACGCCACGCCCGCGCGGCGCAAGGAGCTGGTGACGTCGTGGGTGCGTGAGGAGGTGTCCCGAGTGCTGGGCTTCGCCTCCAGCGCGGCGGTGAAGCTGGAGCAGGGCTTCTTCGACACGGGCATGGACTCCATCACCGCCGTGGAGCTTCGGCGCAGGCTGGTGGCGCGCTTCGGTGTCCAGGTCCCGTCCACCATCGCCTTCGACCGTCCGACCGTCCTGGCCCTCTCCACGTATCTGCTCAAGGACGTGCTCCGGCTGGAGGAGGAGGCGAAGGAGGAGACAAGCCGCGTCGTGAGCAACGCGACGGAGCCCATTGCCATCATCGGCATGGGTTGCCGCGTCCCACAGGCCTCCGGCCCGGACGCCTTCTGGAAGCTGCTGGAGGGCGGCGTGGATGCCATCCGTGAGGTCCCCGCCTCGCGCTGGAAGGTAGACGACTACTACGACGCGCGGCCGGGCGTCCCTGGCAAGACGTACACGCGCTGGGGCGGCTTCCTGGACGACGCAGACCAGTTCGACGCCCAGTTCTTCGGGATTGCGCCTCGCGAGGCCTCGAACATGGACCCACAGCAGCGTCTGCTGCTGGAGGTCGCCTGGGAGTCGCTGGAGCACGCGGGACTCGCGCCCGCGCGGCTGGCCAACACCAAGACGGGGGTGTTCGTCGGCATCGGCAGCAACGAGTACGCGATGCTCAACGGCGTGGGGAGCGCGTCGGCGGCGGGTGACGCCTATATCGCCACGGGCAACGACGCGAGCTTCGCCGCGGGCCGGCTGGCCTACCTGCTCCGCTTCCAGGGGCCGGCGATGAGCCTCAACACGGCGTGCTCGTCGTCACTGGTGGCCGTACACCTCGCCTGCCAGGCCCTGCGTGGTGGCGAGGCCAACCTGGCGCTGGCGGGTGGCGTCAACATGACGCTCGCGCCGCACTCCACCATCTACCTGGCGCAACTCCGGGCCCTGTCTGCGGACGGCCGGTGCAAGACGTTTGACGAATCCGCCGACGGCTACGTGCGCAGCGAAGGCTGCGGCATGGTCGTCCTCAAGCGCCTGTCGGACGCGAAGCGGGATGGCGATGACATCCTCGCCGTCATCCGTGGCTCGGCCGTCAATCACGATGGTCCGAGCAGCGCGCTCACCGTGCCGAACGGCGATGCCCAGCAGCAGGTCCTCCGCGCCGCCCTGGCCAACGCGAACGTCGCGCCCTCGGACGTGGACTACATCGAAGCGCACGGCACGGGCACGTCGCTCGGCGACCCCATCGAGGTCCGCGCCGTGGCCAATGTGCTCGGAGAGGGACGCACGCCCGAGCAGCGGCTGCTGATGGGCTCAGTGAAGACCAGCATTGGCCACCTGGAGGCCGCGGCGGGCATCGCCGGGCTCATCAAGGTCGTCCTGGCGCATCGGCACGGCGTGATTCCGCCGCACCTGCACCTCAAGAAGCTCAACTCGCACATCGAGCTGAACGGCTTCCCGTTGGACATCCCGACGCAAGTCACCGCCTGGCCGGAGCGGGCGCGTCCACGAATCGCCGGCATCAGCGCCTTCGGCTTGAGCGGCACCAACGCGCACATCGTCGTGGAGGAGGCGCCTCGGCCGGAGCCCGTCAAGGCGCAGGCCGAGCGCGGCGCGCAGGTGCTCGCGCTGTCGGCGAAGACGAAGGGGGCGCTCGCGCAGCTCGCAGTCCGAGTCGGGGAGCACATCGCCCAGCGGCCGGAGCTGTCGCTCGCGGATGTCGCCCACGCGGCGAACATGCAGCGCACGTCGTTCTCTCACCGCATGGCGCTCGTGGTGGAGACGGCGGAGCAGGCCCGGGAGCGGCTGCAGGCTTTCGCCCGAGGGGAGGAAGTGCCCCGGCTGGCCCAGCACCGATTCGAGGGTGAGGAGCCCAAGGTCGTCTTCGTCTTCACGGGACAGGGCGCGCAGTACGCGGGCATGGGCCGTGAGTTGTACGCGACGGAGCCTGTCTTCCGCGCGGCCCTGGACCGGTGCAATGCCCTGCTCGAGGGCGAGTGGAGCGACTCACTCCTCTCCGTGATGCACGGGGCGGACGCGCGCATCGACGACACCGGCTACACGCAGCCGGCGCTCTTCGCGCTGGAGTACGCCCTGGCGGAGCTGTGGCGCTCCTGGGGCGTCGAGCCCTGGGCGGTGCTGGGGCACAGCGTGGGTGAGTACGTGGCCGCGTGTGTGGCGGGGGTGCTGGAACTCGAGGACGCGCTCCGGCTCATCACCAGGCGCGCGCGGCTCATGCAGGAGCTGCCTCGCAATGGGGAGATGGTGTCCATCACGGCGAGCGAGGCGGTCGTCGCGCAGGCGCTGACTCCGTACGCGGACCGGGTGTCGATTGCCGCGGTCAACGGGCCCGCGGACACCGTCATCGCGGGCGAGCGTGAGGCAGTGGAGGCCCTCTCCTCCGCGTTCCAGACGCAGGGCCTCAAGGTCCGGCGGCTCACCGTGTCCCACGCGTTCCACTCGCCGCTGATGGAGCCGATGCTGGATGCGTTCGAGATGGCGGCGGGACACCTCACCTTCCGGGCGCCGCGCATCCACCTGGCGTCCAACGTCACCGGGCAGGTGCTCGAGGAGGGCACGGTGCTCGACGCCGGGTACTTCCGCCGCCACGTCCGAGAGGCCGTGCGTTTCCACGACGGACTCAAGGCGCTGCGGGCGTTGGGGGGAACCGTCTTCGTCGAGGTCGGCCCGCATCCGACGCTCATGGGCATGGCGCTCAAGGGCCTTGGGGACGACGCGGGCACCTGGCTGCCGTCGCTGCGCAAGGGGCAGCCCGAGCAGGCGCAGGTTCTCTCCAGCCTGGCCGCGCTCTACACCCAGGGCGTGGATGTGGATTGGCGCGGGCTGAATGGCGAGCGCCGCCGCGCCCGTGTCGCGCTGCCCGTCTACCCGTGGCAGCACCAGCGGCACTGGCTGGATGCCCCCAAGACGCCCCGAACGGCCTCCACGCACACCACCGCGCAGGCGCTCGTCGGTCAGCGGGTGCGCTCGCCCTTGAGCAAGTCGCTGGTCTTCGAGGGACGCTACAGCGCGCAGTCGCTGCCGTTCCTGGAGGACCACCGGCTATACGGCACCATCGTCGTGCCCGGCTCGTGCCACATCGCGCGCATCATCGCGACGGCGGCGCAGTCGTTCGGAGCGGGGCCGTACACCATCGAGAAGTGCGTCTTCTCGCAGCCCATCGTGCTCGCGGACGACGAGGAGCAGCTCGTCCAGCTCGTGCTCGCGCCCACGGGACAGGGCCGGTACGACTTCGAGCTCTACAGCCTCTCCGCCACCGCCGACGAGGAGACCGAGGGATGGCTGCTGAATGGCACGGGAACGCTGGTGGTGGGAGACGGCCCCGCCCGTCCCGCGCCCCTCTCGCGGAAGGACATCGAGGCCCGCTGCGCGCGTCAGCTCGACGGAGGGCTCTACGAGCGCAACTGGGACATCGGCTTCAACCTGGGGCACGCGTTCCGCTGGATTGAACGCATCCACAGTGGGGGCCGCGAGGCGCTGTGTCAGATGCGCCTGCCCACGGACCTGGATGACCGGAGTCTGTACGTCCACCCGGGGTTGGTCGACTCGTTCCTGCAGGCGATGGGAACGGACCTCATCCGCGAGGACGCGATGCTGAGCACCGTCTACGTCCCCATCTCCGTGGAGCGCTTCCGCTTCCACGCGCAGCCGACCGGCTCCGTCTGGGCCTACGCCGTGCGACGGGACGCGGAGGAGGCGGTGGGCGAGGTCATCACCGGCGACGTCCTGGTGGTCGACTCGGAGGGGCAGGTGCTCATCGAGATTGAGGGGCTGAAGCACAAGCGAGCGCCGCGCGAGGCCCTGATGGCGGTGCTGCGCCACGGCCAGCGGGACTCCCTCTACGAACTGGGCTGGAAGCCGCAGCCCGTGCCCGAGGCTTCGCCCGAAGCCGGCTGCTGGATTGTGCTCGCCGACACCTCGGGCACCGCGGAGGCGCTCGCGGAGCGAATCCTGAAGCAAGGCGGCCGTCCGGTGCTGGTCCATCCGGGAGCGGCGTTCGTCCGTCATGGTGAAGGGCGCTTCACGCTGGATGCCCAGCGGCCCGAGGACTACGCGCGGCTGCTCCAGGAGGCGGTGCTGCCCGGCGAGTCCCTGGGCGGCATCGTCCACCTCTGGGCGCTGCGCGGGCCCGGTGGCGAGGATGTGGAGGCCCTGCGAGAGGCGCACCAACTGGGAGCGGGCAGCGCGCTGTCGCTGGCGCAGGCGCTGGCGAACTCCACCTTCACCGCACGCATCTGGTGGGTGACGCGGGGCGCTCGCGCGCTCGACACGCGTCCCACGCCGCTGGCGATGGAGCAGGTCCCCCTCTGGGGCCTGGGCGCCGTCTTCTCGCAGGAGCACCCCGAGCTGGCTGGCGCGCTCATCGACCTGGAGCCCTCCTCTGTACCGGGTGACGCGGCCGTCGCCATCTGGCGCGAGCTGGGCGCCACGGACGGTGAGCGGCAGGTGGTGATTCGCGAAGGGCAACGGCACGTGGCCCGCCTTCGCGCGTCGCGGGACGTGGCGCGGACGGAGTTGCCGCGCCTGAACCCCGAGGCGAGCTACCTGCTCACGGGCGGACTCGGCGGCCTGGGCCTCGCGCTGGCCGGGTGGATGGTGGAGCAGGGCGCCAGGAACCTGGTGCTCATCGGGCGCGGCGGCCCCAGGCCGGAAGCGCAAGAGGCCATCCGCGCGCTGGAGACGGCGGGCGCGAGGGTGCTCGTGCTCCAGGCGGACGTGTCGAAGCAGGAGGACGTCCGTCGCACCTTGGATGAAGCGGAGAAGCTGGCGCCTCTGCGCGGCGTGGTCCACGCGGCGGGCGTGCTGGATGACGGCGTCCTCCTGCAACAGGACTGGAAGCGGTTCACCCGGGTGCTCGCGCCCAAGGTGGACGGGGCGTGGCACCTGCACACGCTGACGCAGGGCAAGCCGCTCGACTTCTTCGTCCTGTACTCGTCGGCGTCGTCCCTGCTGGGCGCGCCGGGGCAGGGAAGCTACGCGGCGGCCAATGCCTTCCTGGACGCGCTGGCGCATCACCGGCGTGCCCTGGGACTTCCGGCGCTGAGCATCAACTGGGGACCCTGGGCCGAGGTGGGCATGGCCGCGGAGCTCGCGTCCCGCTACCAGGCACAAGGTGTGGAGGCCTTCACCCCGGCCGAGGCCCTGGAAGCCTTCGGCAAGGCCTTCAGCCGAGCGCAGCCGCAACTCACCCTGTTGCAGGTGCAGTGGTCGCGCTACCTGGCGCAGTTCCCACGGGGGGCGGCGCCCACGCTCCTCGCCGACGTGGCAGGGCAGGTGCGTGCCGAGTCCGAGGCGGACGGCCCGTCGGCCTCGGAGTTGCGGCGCCGGCTCGACACCGCGGAACCCCGCAAGCGCATGGCGCTGCTCCTGGAGCACGTCCTGGATGCGGCGGTGAGGGTGCTCGGCCTGGATGCATCCACACCGCTGGAGCCACGGCAGCGGCTGTTCGAAGTGGGCATGGATTCGTTGATGGCGCTGGAGCTGCGCAACCGGCTGCAGAAGACGGTCGGTGCATCGCTGCCTTCGACGCTCGTCTTCGACTACCCGACGGCGGAGGCCATCGCGGCCTACCTGCTGGGCGAAGTCTTCGGCCAGGAGCCCCAGCCGGCCGAGGAAGGACAGGGAGCGGCTCAAGACACGGCGCTTCTCGATCGAATCATGGAGCTGTCGCCGGATGAGCTTGCCGCCTCGCTCGAAGCGAAGCTCGCCGCACTGATGGAAGAAGGAACATGAGCAACTCGCCAAAGTCAGCTGAACCCTCCGCGTTGCAGCGCGCTGCGTTGCTCGTGGAGAAGATGCAGGCCCGCCTCGATGCGGTGGAACGCGCCCGGACCGAGCCCATCGCCGTCATCGGCATGGGTTGCCGTTTCCCCGGTGGCGCCGTCGATGGACCGTCGTACTGGCGGATCCTTCGAGACGGCGTGGATGCGCTGCGCGAGGTGCCCGAGTCCCGCTGGGACGTGCAGGGCTACTTCGACGCGACGCGCGGGATGCCGGGGAAGATGTACGGCACCCGCGGTGGCTTCCTCGATGACGTGGAGCACTTCGACGCCGAGTTCTTCGGCATCGCGCCGCGCGAAGCGGCGAGCCTGGACCCACAGCAGCGCATTGCCCTGGAAGTGGCGTGGGAGGCCCTGGAGAACGCGGGCGTGGCGCCTGGGCAGCTCATGGGCAGCAAGACGGGCGTCTTCATGGGCGTGATGTCCAGCGACTACATGGCACGCCTGCTCAAGGAAGACGACGCGACCCGCTTCGACGGGTACATGGCGACGGGCAACGGCTACAGCTTCGTCCCGGGGCGAATCTCCTACGTGCTGGGCCTGCAGGGGCCGTGCATGCCAGTCGACACGGCGTGCTCGTCGTCCCTGGTGTCGCTCCACCTGGCCTGCGAGAGCCTCCGGCGCGGCGAGTCCAACCTCGCGCTCGCGGGCGGCGTCAATCTCATCCTGTCCCCTGAGACGACGATTTGCCTTTGCAGCATGCAGGCGCTCGCGAGCGACGGCCGCTGCAAGACCTTCGACGCGGCGGCCGACGGGTACGTGCGCGGGGAGGGCTGCGGCATCCTCGTGCTCAAGCGCCTTTCGGACGCGCAGCGTGACGGCGACGACATCCTCGCGTTGATTCGTGGCTCCGCCGTCAATCATGACGGGGCCAGCGGCGGACTGACGGTGCCCAACGGACCGTCGCAGCAAGCCGTCGTGTCGAAGGCGCTGGAGAACGCGCGCGTGCCGCCGGCCCTCGTGGGTTACATCGAAGCTCACGGCACGGGCACGCCGCTGGGAGACCCCATAGAACTCCGGGCGCTGGGGGCCGTGTTGGGCAAGGGACGTCCGGAGGACCGGCCCTTCTTCATCGGCTCGGTGAAGACGAACATCGGCCACCTGGAGCCGGCGGCCGGAATCGCTGGCGTCATCAAGACGATTCTGTCGCTCCAACACCGGGAGATCCCGCCGCACCTGCACTTCCACACGCCCAATCCCCACGTGGAATGGGACCGCATCCCCGCGCGTGTCCCCGTGGAGCGAGTCCCCTGGCCGGCCCACGAGGGGCGGCGCATCGCGGGGGTGAGCTCCTTCGGGCTGAGTGGCATCAACGCGCACGTGGTGCTGGAGGAAGCCCCCGCGCCCGCGGCCACGCCCGCCGCTTCCGAGGTCGATACCGCGCAGCTCGTCGTCCTGTCCGCCAAGACGGCGCCAGCGCTAGCCGACCTGGCCCGGACGTGGAGCATGTTCCTGAAGCGCGAGGACGTGGGAACGCTCGCGGACCTCAGCTACACGGCGGCCCTGTGCCGCACGCACCATGACCACCGGCTCGCGCTCGCGGCGAAATCTCCGCAGGAGCTGGTCGCGCAGCTCGATGCGTTCGCCGCCGGAGAGAGCCACCCCGGTCTCTCCGTGGGGCGCCGGAGCAACAGCCAGAAGGTAGTCTTTGTGTTCCCCGGCCAGGGCTCGCAGTGGCTCGGCATGGGACGGCAACTGTACGCCCAGGACACGACCTTCCGTGAGGCCATCGACCGGTGCCACGATGCACTGGGCCGCTACACGGACTGGTCGCTGCGCGAGCTGTTGACGAACCCCGGTCAGCAACCGCGCTGGAATGACATCGACGTCATCCAACCGACGCTGTTCGCCTTGCAGGTGTCGCTCGCGGCGGTGTGGCGTTCACTGGGCCTGGAGCCGCACGCGGTGGTGGGGCACAGCATGGGCGAGGTCGCCGCGGCCCACGTCGCGGGGGCGCTGTCGCTGGACGACGCCGCGCGCATCATCTGCGAGCGCAGCAAGCTGCTCCGGCGGGTCAGCGGCCAGGGCGCCATGGCGGTGGTGGACCTCTCACGCGAACAGGCCGAAGCGGAGATTCGGGGCGCGGAGGACCGGATTGCCATCGCCGTCAGCAACGGCCCGAAGGCCACGGTGCTTTCGGGAGACCCGGCGGCGCTGAAGGAGGTGTTGGAGCGCCTGGAGAAGCGCGAGGTCTTCTGCCGTTGGGTGAAGGTGGACGTGGCGTCCCACAGCCCCCAGATGGACCCGCTCCGGCAGGACTTGCTGGAGCGGATGGCTGGCATCCGTCCGACGGGAAGCACGGTGCCGCTCTACTCGACGGTGACGGGCGCCCCCATCGATGGCCGGGAGCTGAGCGCCGCGTATTGGGTGCGCAACCTGCGGCAGCCCGTGCTGTTCGCGGACGCGGTGCAGCGTCTCATCCAGGACGGGAACGTCCTGTTCATCGAGCTGAGCCCGCATCCCATCCTGGTGCCCTTCGTGGACGCGATGCTGCGGGAAGGCGACGCCTCCGGCCGTGGCCTGGTCGTCCCGAGCCTCCTCCGGGAACAGGAGGAGTGGCCATCACTGCTCGCGTCACTGGGCGCGCTGGCCACCCGAGTGGACCGCGTGGACTGGCTCCGGCTGCATCCGGACAAGCGGCGGCGAGTGGCACTGCCGGCGTATCCCTGGCAGCGGGAACGGCACTGGCTGGAGCTGAGGCCCACGCGTGCCGCGGGAGGCCGCTTCGTTCGAGCAGGGGCGGGTGCCCATCCGCTCCTGGGCGTTTCCTTCACGACCTCCGTGCAGCAGGAGACCCGCTTCTGGGAATCTACACTGAGCGCGAGCGAGCCCTCGTTCCTCGCGGACCATCGCGTGGCGGGCTCGGTGGTGGTGCCAGGCGCGGCCTATCTGGAGATGGCGCTGTCCGCGGCGCACGCGATGTCGGGAGGCACCGCGCACGAGCTGGTCGACACCTCATTCAAGGAGGGGCTGCTCCTGCCCGAGGGCCAGGAGCGCACCGTCCAACTGGCGCTGCACGGCGAGAAGGGCCGCACCCTCACGTTTCAGCTTTCGAGCCAGAAGGCGGAAGCCGCGGGGTGGATGACGCACGTCGTGGGCAGGCTCCGCCTCTTGGACGCTGGGCAGGCGGGGCAGGCGTCCGAATCGTTGGAGGCCATTCGCGAGCGCTGCCCCGACGTCCTGACCCAGGCGGCGCATTACGAGACGCTGGCTCGCAACGGCGTGGCCTACGGGCCCGCGTTCCAGGGCGTGCAGCAGGTCTGGCGAGGACGAGGGGAGGCGCTCGGCCACCTCCGCCTGCCGGAGTCATTGGCCGCGCGGGCCTCGGCGTATCGAATCCATCCCGCGTTGCTCGACGCCTGCTTCCAGTTGGTGTCCGCCGCGGTGCCTCCGGAGGACGTGCCACAGGACGTGGGGCCCGCCGTCCCGGTGGCGCTCGAGAACCTGCGGCTTCACGCACCGCCCCAAACGGAGGGCTTCTGCCACGTTCGGCTGCGGACACCCGAGGGCACGCGCCGGGGCGTCTACGAGTTCGACCTCGTGCTGCGCGATGCGTCCGGCACGCTGCTGCTGGAGGCGCTGGGGCTGCGGGTTCAGCAACTGGATGCTCCCGTGGCTGATGCGGAGGGCCGGGACCTCTACTTCGCTCAGGCGTGGCGCCATGCCCCCTCCGTCGAGCAGCTCCCCGCACAGGGCACCGAGGCGGGCGGACGTTGGTTGCTCATCACGGATGGCAGCGAGCTGGCGGACACGGTGGAGGCACAGCTCCGCGCGCGCCAGGGCGAAGTCACCCGTATCGACCTGGGTGGCTCCAAGCCGGGCCGCCGCACCGTGGACGTGTCGTCGCCTGTAGCCTTCGATGAGGTGCTGGCGGAGACGTTCGGCAAGGGGGCCGCTGCGCGCGGCGTGATTCACCTGACGGGCCTGGAATCGGGCGACGTGGACCCGTTGATGGGCTGCGGCGGCGTGCTGCACCTCGTGCAGGGGCTCTCCCGGATGGGCCTGTCGAGTCCGCCACGTCTGTGGATGGTCACGAAGGGGGTCCACCATGGTTCGGACAGCCGCTCCGCTTCGGACGTCGTGCAGGCGCCATTGTGGGGCCTGGGGCGCACGCTCGCGCAGGAGCACGCCGAGCTGAAGTGCACACGGGTGGACGTGTCCGCGGTCATGCGCACCGAGGACGCCACCGGCGCGCTGGTGCGCGAGCTGCTCGTGGCGGACGCGGAGGAGGAAATCTCCCTCCGGCCTGATGGGCGACATGTCGGCCGAATCGTTCGTGGCACACCCGGCAGGGCCTCCCATGAGGCCATCGTCCCCGCCGAGGGCCAATCCTTCCGGGTCGAGCGTGATGCTCAGGGGCTGCAGGAGTACCGGTCCGCGGCCCGCCGTCCGCCGGGGCCTGGAGAGGTCGAACTCGAAGTCGACGTGGCGGCGCGTCCGTGGCTCGGCGGGGCGTCGAGCCCGGTGCGCTGGGACGAAGCAGGTGCCACCGCATGCAGTGGGCGCATCGTGGCGGTGGGCGAGGGCGTGAAGGACGTCACCGTGGGCGAGGAGCGCATCGCGCTCGTGACGTCGGGCCTCGGGTCACACCTGTGCGTGCCTGTTGGGCACACCGCGCCGCGTCCGCCCTCGTCGTCGCATGAAGAGGCCGCGGCGCTGGCAGCGACTGTGCTGCCTGTCTGGTACGGCCTGTTCCACCTGGGACGCTTGGAGAAGCGAGACCGTGTATGGGTCCTCGGGGCTTCGAGCGGACTCGGGCGAACGGCCATCCAGCTGGCACGGCGCATGGGGGCGGAGGTCTTCGCCGAAGCCACGACGAATGACCAGCGGGCCTCCTTGCTGGAGCTCGGCGCCGCCCACGTCGTGGACCCCACGGACGCCTCATTCGCAACGGGGCTGTTGGATGCGACGGGAGGCCGAGGGCTGGACCTGGCGGTCATCGCGCCGGGCGCTGTCGGCCTTGAGCCGAGCCTCGCCGTGCTGGCGGAGGGGGCTCGCGTCATCGACCTGAGAGGGACGTCCGAAGCGCCTTCCGCCGGGGATGCGAACGTCGCGTGGTGCGTGGTCGACGTGCACACCTTCGCGCGCCGCAAGCCCGATCGGTTCGCCCGGCTGTGGCGCGAGGTGAAGGATGCCTCCGAGGCTGGGGGCCTGCCCTCCACCGTGAAGGTGGTGAGCACGCTCACCCTGAAACATCCCGGGGCACGCGTGGTGGTGCCGGCCACGGGGGCTCGACGCCTCCGCGCGGATGGGACGTACCTGGTGACGGGCGGCCTGGGAGGACTGGGCTTCGCGGTGGCGAAGTGGATGGTGGAGCAGGGCGCACGGCACCTCGTCCTCCTTGGGCGTGACGCCACGTTGACGCCAGCGCAACAGGCGGACGTGGCCACGCTCGAAGCGGAGGGGGCGCGCGTGCGGGTGATGGCGGCGGATGTGTCCGACCGGCCTCAGCTGGCCCGGGTACTCGCGGAGATCGCCGAGGGTGGAGCACCGCTGCGAGGCGTCATCCACGCGGCGGGTGTGCTGGATGACGGCGTCCTGTTGCAGCAGACGGTGGAGCGCTTCCGCCGGGTGATGGCGCCCAAGGTTCTCGGGGGCTGGAACCTGCATGTCCTGACGCGCGACCTGCCGCTCGACTTCTTCGTGCTGTACTCGTCGGCGGCCTCCCTGTTCGGCGCACCCGGGCAGGGAAACTACGTGGCGGCCAATGCCTTCCTCGACGCGCTGGCCTATCACCGCCGGGTGCTGGGGCTGCCGGGCTTGAGCATCAACTGGGGACCCTTCTCCGAGGTCGGTCTGGCCGCCGCGCAGTCCAACCGGGGAGAGCGCCTGGCTCAGCGGGGCTCCGACAGTCTGACGCCCGCGGAAGGCAACGCCATCCTGGGCCGGCTGTTGGATGGCGACGTGACGCAGATGGCGGTCATGCCGCTCGACCTCCGCAAGTGGGTGGAGTTCTATCCGCGAGCGAAGTCCTCGCAATGGCTGTCGGAGCTCGTCCCGGCCAGCGTGGGGGAGGGCGTGCAGGCCGCCCGGGATGTGGCGCTGCTTGAAGCCCTGCGGACGGCGACACCTCGGGACGCGCGGGTGGCGCTGGAGAAGTTCGTTCGCGAGCAGCTGGGCCGGGTGCTTCGGCTCGACTCCGCGCGCATCGACGCCGAAGCGCCGCTCCAAGGGTTCGGGCTCGACTCGCTGATGGGGCTCGAGCTGCGCAACCGGTTGGCGTCGGGACTGGGGCTGTCGCTCCCGGCGTCACTGATTTGGAAGCACCCGACGCTGGATGCGCTCTGTGCGCATCTCCAGAGTGAAGTCATGGATCGCGCCCTGGTCGAGACGCTCGCAATCCAGGCAGAGGCGGCCGCAACCAACGACAACGAGGTCTTCGTCCTATGAGTGTACGGGAGCTGTTGGGCACCCTCGCGGCCAGGGGCGTTCGCCTGCGCGTCGACGGTGACAAGCTGGTGGTGGAGGCGGGCAAGGCCGTCCTCACGCCGGAGCTGCGGACCGAGCTGGCGGCGAACAAGGCCGACATCCTCGCGTTCCTGCGCAAGCACACCGCGCGCGACGAGGTGGGCAGCGGCCCTGAGCAGCCCGTCACGAGGCCCCAGGTCATCCCGCTGTCCAGCGGGCAGGAGCGACTCTGGTTCCTGGACCGGCTGTCACCGGGAACCGCGCAGTACAACGTCCACCTGGGGCTGCGGGTGCGCGGCGCGCTGGACACGGTGGCGCTGCGCCGGAGCCTGGACGAACTGGTCCGTCGGCACGAGGTCCTCCGGACGTCCTTCCCGGAGGTGGACGGGAGTCCAAGGCAGGTCATCGCGTCGCCCGACGTGGGCGCGACGCTGAGCGTCGTGGAGGTGCGGGGGCTGTCGGAGGTGCAGCGCGACGAGGAGGTCCAACGGCGCTCGGAGACCCTGGCCCAGCAGCCTTTCGACCTGGCCCAGGGCCCCCTGTTCCGCGTGACGCTGGTGTCCCTGGACGCCGACGACTCCGCGCTCTTCGTGACGAAGCACCACATCATCACGGATGGCTGGTCGCTCGGCGTCTTCGTCCGGGAGCTGTCGGCGCTCTACGCGTCTTTTGTACGGGGACAGGCCGCGGCCTTGCCGCCCGTGTCCATGCAGTTCGCCGAGTCGGCCCTGCGTGAGCAGGCATGGCTGGCGGGGGCCGCTGGCGCCCGGGAGCGGGCCTTCTGGAAGGAGAAGCTCCAGGGGCTGCCGCCGCTTCAGCTCCCCGTGGACCGGGGGGGCTCCAGCGCCACCAGCCACCGGGGTGCGACCGTGCCCGTGGCCTTCTCGCCCGGGTTGAGCGAGGCGCTGCGCGAGCTCGGCCAGCGTGAAGGGTGCAGTCTCTTCATGGTGCTCTACGCCGCGTTCGCCGCGCTCCTGCACCGCTACTCGGGGCAGCTCGACTTCGGCGTGGGGACTGTGACCGCGAACCGGGGGAGCGTGCCGCCGGACCTCATCGGCTTCATCGCCAACACGCTCGTGCTCCGGAGTGACGTGTCCGGGGACCCGACCTTTTCGCAGTGGCTGGCCCGGGCGCGCAAGACGGTGCTCGACGCCCAGGATCACCAGGCGCTGCCCTTCAGCGAAGTGGTGAAGGCGGTCGGCGCATCGCGTGAGGGCGGGCTCAACCCGCTGGTGCGTGCCTGCTTCACGCTGGAGAACATCCCCGCGCCCACGCTGGACCTGCCCGGGACGCGCTGGTCATTCCTGGGCGGTGCACCCGACGGCAGCGTGGAAGGTGTCGCCAAGTTCGAGCTGTCCCTCATCCTGGCCTCCGGCGAACAGGGCCTGGCTGGCATGCTCGAATACTCGCGTGAGCTCTTCGACGCCTCGACGGCGGAGCGGATGGTGGGCCACCTCCAGGTGCTGTTGGAGGCCGTCGTCGCGAAACCAGAGACGCCACTGTCAAAGCTGCCCGTGCTGTCGACGGAAGAGCGGATGCGGCTGCTCACGGCTTGGAACGGCCCGGTGCTCGGCGTCCCGGCGCTGTGCATGCACGAGCTCATCCAGGCCCAGGTGGAGCGGACGCCGAACGCCGTGGCCGTGGTGAGCGGAACGCGGACGCTGACCTACGCCGAGCTCAATCGCCGGGCGAACCAACTGGCCCATCACCTGCGGCGGTTGGGCGTGCGGCCCGAGGCGCGCGTGGGCCTCTGCGTCGAGCGGACGGAGGACCTCGTCATCGGCCTGCTGGCCATCCTCAAGGCCGGCGGCGCCTACGTGCCACTGGACCCGGCCTACCCGAAGGAGCGGCTGGCGCTCATCCTCGAGGACGCGCAGGTGCCCGTGCTGCTCACGCAGCAGCGGCTGCTCCCGGAGCTTCCCGCCACCGAGGCACGCGTGGTGTGCCTGGACGCGGATGCCGCCGCCCTCGGCGCCGAGCCGGAGGTGAACCCCGGGCGTGTCACGACGCCCGATTCGCTCGCGTATCTCATCTACACCTCGGGCTCCACCGGCAAGCCCAAGGGCGTGATGATTGACCACCGGAACGCCGTGGCCTTCTTGCAGTGGGCCCAGAGTGTCTTCTCGCCGGAGTCGTTGGCGGGGACGCTGGCGTCGACGTCCATCTGCTTCGACCTGTCCGTCTTCGAAATCTTCACGCCCCTGTGCTGTGGGGCGAAGGTCATCGTCGCGAAGAACGCGCTGGAGCTGCCCGAACTGCCCGCGGCGAAGGAGGTGACGCTCGTCAACACCGTGCCCTCGGCGATGGGCGCGCTGCTGCGAGGGGGCGGGGTGCCGGCGTCGGTCACCATCGTCAATCTGGCGGGCGAGGCGTTGGCGGGAGCGTTGGTCGACTCCATCTACGCCCTGGGCCACGTGAGAGATGTCTTCAACCTCTACGGCCCGAGCGAGACGACGACCTATTCCACGTTCACCCGTGTGAACCGGGGCGAGACGCCGACCATCGGCCGGCCCGTTGGAAACACCCAGGTCTACGTGCTGGATGCGAACCGGGAACCCATGCCCGTGGGGGTGCCGGGCGAGGTCTACATCGGCGGGCATGGTGTCGCGCGGGGTTACCTGGGCCGGACGGAGCTGACGGCGGAGCGGTTCGTCACGTCTCCCTTCGCCGGAGACGCGGGCGCGCACCTGTACCGGACAGGGGACCTGGCGCGGTGGCTGCCGGACGGGCAACTCGAATACCTGGGCCGGATGGACCACCAGGTGAAGCTCCGCGGCTTCCGCATCGAGCTGGGTGAGATTGGCGCGGCGCTGCAGGAGCACCCAGGCATCCGCGATGCGGTCGTCGTCGTGCGAGAAGGCCCGGGAGCTGACAAGCAGTTGGTGGCGTATGTGGTGGGCCGCGACGGGAAGGCCCCCGAGCCGGGTGAGCTGCGCGACCACCTCAAGTCCCGGCTGCCCGAGTACATGGTGCCCTGCGTGTTCGTGAGCCTGGACGCCTTGCCGCTCACTCCGAATGGGAAGGTGGACCGTGCCGCGCTCCCCGCGCCGGAGCGTGTGGGCTCCGGGACGGCGAAGGCCCACGTCGCGCCGAGAACGCCTGGGGAAGCCACACTGGCGGACATCTGGCGGCAGGTTCTCGGGGTGGAGCAGGTGGGCGTGCACGACCACTTCTTCGAGCTCGGAGGCCACTCGCTGCTGCTCTACCGGGTGCTCGTCCTCGCTCGGGCCGCGTCGGGCGCGGACATCCCGCTGAGGGCCCTGTTGCAGTCTCCGACGCTGGAAGAGATGGCGCGCACCATCGAGGCCGCGAAGACAGGCTCGCTGCCGGTCCACGACGTGGTGGCGGAGCTGGAGGCGGACGCGGTGCTGGAGGCAGGGCTGCTGCCGGGAACGGCGCTTCCGCCCACCTCCGGGCCCGCGCGCGCCGTGCTGCTGACGGGCGCCACGGGCTTCCTCGGCGCCTTCCTGCTCGAGGAGCTCTGCCGGAAGACGCAGGCGCGCATCCATTGCCTGGTCCGCTCCAAGTCGGAGCAGGAGGGGATGCAGCGGATTCGCAAGAACCTGGAGAGCTACTCGCTGTGGCGCGACGACCTGGCGTCGCGAATCGTCCCTGTCCGAGGGGACATCGGCCAGCCCCTGCTGGGCCTGTCGGAGGCGGAGTTCCAGCGGCTGTCGGAGGAGGTGGACGCCGTCTACCACAACGGTGCGCTCGTCAATTTCATCTATCCCTATGAGTCGATGCGCGCCGCGAACGTGCTCGGCACGCGGGAGATTCTCCGCCTGTGCATGCGCGCGCGCATCAAGCCGCTGCACTATGTCTCCACGGTGTCGGTGCTGCCCGTGGGTCGCCAGCTTCCCTTCCGCGAGGATGAGCCGCTGGAAGCGGCTGCGAGCCTGGTGGGCGGCTATGCCCAGAGCAAGTGGGTGGCGGAGAAGCTCGTGCGTGAGGCCTCGCAGCGAGGACTCCCTGTGACGATTCACCGGCCGGGGCGGGTGACAGGGCACAGCCAGACGGGGGCGTGGAACACGGATGACCTGGTGTGCAGGACCCTCAAGGGCTGCGTCCAACTGGGGAGTGCGCCCAGCGTGGACGCGCTGCTGGATGTGACGCCGGTGGACTACGTGAGCAGCGCCATCGTGGACCTGTCCCTGCGCCCCGAATCCCTTGGCCAGACCTTCCACCTGGTCAACCCGCAGTTCGTGCGAGCGGATGAGATGTGGAGCCACATGCGAGCCTTTGGCTACGGGCTGCGCGTGCTCCCCTATGACGAGTGGCTCGCCGAGCTCGGCCTCGCGGCGCCGTCCGACCGTGAGCTGGGAGACCTGCTCCTGTTCCTCCAGCAGGTGCCGCCCGAGGACCGGAGCGTGGGTGGGCCGCGCATGGTGGTCTGCGACAGCGGGCACACGCTGAAGGCGCTGGGAGGAACAGGGACGTCGTGTCCGTCCGTGGATGCCACATTGATTTCGACGTATCTCTCCTCGCTGGTGCAGCGTGGCTTCCTGGCCGCGCCCGGGGGGCGGTGAAGGCTAGGTCATCGACCCGACAGGTTGATGCCCACCGGATCCAAAGACAGACGCAGGCGTGCTGCCCAAGCCTTGTCGGGCGGAAACGGTAGACTGAGGCGCAATGCCGCTCCCGCATTCGTGCGGGGCGGTCCCCCCTCATTTCGCCGGAGCCACGCCATGCAATGGAGAGCTTTGCCCTGCGTTCTCGCCCTGTCCCTGGGCGCCTGCTCGGACCCCGAACCCGAGGCCCCACGACCGTTGAAGGTTGTCCTCTTCCCCTACATCCCTGACTCGGCGGGGGATGGCTTCGCCAGCCTCAAGCAGCGGCTGGAGGCGGATTTCGAGCGGGAGCACTCGGACATCGACGTGGACATCGTGTTCGACGCGAAGCTGGACCTCTATGACCTGGATGACGGAGGCACCCTGAACCAGCTTCTTGGTCCTGGAGCAGGGGCCGCGCAGGTGGTGGAGATCGACACGCTCATCATGGGTGAGCTCGTGTCGAAGGGCTGGGTGCAGCCCGTCGCCCTGGAGGCGAGGGCCGCGCATCCGGCGGCGGAAGAAGCCGTCTCCATCGCTGGCCAGAGCTACGGGGTGCCGACCTACCTGTGCAGCTACGTCGTCTACTCGAACAGCCCCCACCTGTCGTCGGCCACGGATGGCGACTCCCTGGTCCAGATCCTCACGGATGTGGCACCGGGGATGCGCCCGTTGGCGGCCAATTACAGCGGAAGCTGGACGCTGCCCTCGTCCTATTTGGACGCGTGGGCCGACACGAATCCCACGGGCATGTTGTCCCAGGCACTGTCGCTGCCGCTGGACACGTCGGCGCTGGATTCGTTCGAGGACGTGGTGAAGAGCTGTGAGCTGGAGGCAGGCGTCAACCCGTGCCTCGATGGAACCTACGCGGATACTTCCCTGGCGGAAGAGGCGTTCGCCTTGGGGCAGGCCAACGGCTTCATGGGCTACACGGAGCGCCTGTTCTTCGTTCGGAAGGCCAACCCGGGCATGGCGCTGCCAGAAGTCATCTCCGTTCCGCTGGGCACGGGCTCCGCGCCCGCGGTGTTCGTGGATGCGCTGGTGGTCAGCGCGCAGTGCACGGGGACGTGTGCCGAGGACGCCCGCGCCTTCACCGACTTCATGAAGGACCCGGACGTGCGCAGCCTCATCGCCTTCAGCGGGGACGCGCCGCAGGGCACGACGCCGCGCTATCTGCTGCAGGCCACCCAGGCTTTCTATCAGCAGGAGCCCGCGCGTTCTGACCCGATGTATCAGAAGTATGTGCAATTCCTGCGCGGAGCCCGGCCCTATCCCAATCAGGGCTTCCCGCAGAATCGGAAGACGCTCCAGTCGGCGCTGATGGACGCGCTGCAGTAGAAAGACGTGCGGGTGTCGTCATGCGTCACGGCCTTCTGCATTACAGTTTGCGTTTCCCATCAGGAGGTCGTGACATGACGGTTGCTGGCAAGCGCCCCAACTTCCTCATCATCACCACGGACGAGGAACGATTTCCGCCTCCGTACGAGAACGAAGAGGCCCGTCGGTTTCGCGTCGAGAATGACCAGGTTGGACAGGAGCTCCGCAAGCATGGCATCGAGTTCCTCCGGCACCACACGGCCTCCACGGCCTGCGCGCCCAGCCGCACCACGCTCTACACGGGGCAATATCCGTCGCTTCACGGCGTGAGCCAGACTCCCGGCATCGGGAAGTCCTCGTTCGACCCAGACATGTACTGGCTGGCGCCCAACACCGTTCCCACGTTGGGGGAGTACTTCAGCAAGCGGGGAAGCTGCCGGACGTGGCCCCTTCGCCGACGGCAGGCGAGTCGCTTGAAAGCAAGCCGCGCTGTCAGAAGGACTACGTCTACACGTATCCGCGCATGTACCTGCCGCAGCGCGATACCGCGTCGTACCGGCAGTTCTATTACTTCCTCATGGCGGAGGTGAGTAAACACATCCAGCGGGTCTACGAACATCTCAAGAAGACCTCCTTCTTCGAGAACACCATCGTCGTCCTCACGTCCGACCATGGTGAGATGCTCGGGGCTCACGGCGGCATGATGCAGAAGTGGTACAACGCCTATCAGGAGACGCTGCACGTGCCGTGCGTCATCTCCAATCCAAGACCGATGCAGCGCGGTGGCGGCGCAGCCCTTGCCGCAAGACATTCGTGACGCGCTCGACAAGGTCCTGAAGGAGCAGCGGGAGAAGAAGCGGCTGCTGCCCCAGAACCAGAATCGGAACGCACCGACAAAGGGCCCGCTGCGGGACTGAGGTTGCGAATCGCACTTGGGGGCTCTCGCACGATTGGTGCGCGATCGAGGAACTGGGCGTGCCCTGCCGGGTAGCCACCTTGCGTCTAATACGGGCCGGCTTACCGTCGAGCCCGTCAACGCGCGGTCACAGGGGCTCGTCGGGAAGACGTCACCCTGACGACCGCGCCCAGCGTCCGAGGAGGCAGCAGATGCGCAGAGCGAAGCGCCCGTACGTGATTTGCCACATGGTGCCCTCCATCGATGGGCGCATCGTCACGACGAGATGGAAGCTCCCGTCGCGCGCCCTGTCCGAGTACGAGCGGACGGCGGAGACGTTCGACGCCGACGCCTGGATGATTGGCCGGATTTCGATGGAGCCCTACGCGGGGAAGGCGAAGGTCCCGGTACGCAAGTCAGGCCAGCCGATTCCAAGGACGGACTTCATCGCGAGGCGCGACGCGGAGTCCTACGCCATCGCGCTGGACCCCTCGGGCAAGCTCACCTGGAAGTCGGGCGCCATCGATGACGAGCACGTCATCACCATTCTCTCGGAGCAGGTCTCTGACGACTACCTGGCCTTCCTCCAATCGAAGGGCGTCTCCTACCTGTTTGGCGGCAAGACGGAGCTGAACCTGAAGAAGGTGCTCGAAAAGCTCCGAAAGGACTTCGGTATCAAGCGGTTGCTCCTGGAGGGCGGTGGGAAGATCAACGGCTCCTTCCTGGCAGAGGACCTCATCGACGAGCTGAGCGTCTTGGTGGCGCCCATCGCGGATGGCTCCATCGGAACGCCTTCCCTGTTCGATGCCGGCGAGGGACGGGGCCCGGTCCGCCATCTCAAGCTGGTCTCCTGCGAGCCGCGGAAGGGCGACATGCTCTGGCTGAAGTACAAGGTGCGCAAATCAGAATCGAAAAGGGGATGAGCAGAAGGGGCCGGTTGGGCTGCCACGTTAGCGGCGCCATGAGTCACGGGCGCCGCTAGCGGAGCCCAGGGGCGTGGTGCGGAGCTCGGAGGGGGGCTCGCGGCCCTGCTTCCGGTACTCATGCACGAGCGCCTCGATGATGTCCGGCGGTTGGATGGAGCGGCCCGCCTCACGCGCGATGAGCGCGGCCGTCAGCACCACGTTGCGAATCTGCCCTCCGGCCAGGTCCGCCGTCGCCGCCAGTCGGTTCAATTCCTTGGCGGGAAGTTCGTGTGCCATGCCCAGATGCGTGGTCCAGAGCGCGCGCCGCTCGGCGGGGCCGGGCAGGGTGCAGTCGATGATGGCATCGAGTCGGCGCGTAAAGGCTGAATCGAACCGGCTCTTGCTGTTGCTGGTCAGGATGGCCACGCCGTCGAAGGCCTCGATTCGTTGGAGCAGGTAGTTCGTCTGTGCGTTGGCGAACCGGTCGTTCGAGTCCTTCACGTCGGTGCGCTTGGCGAAGAGCGAGTCCGCCTCATCGAAGAGCAGCACCAGGTCGGCATGCTCGGCCCGTGCGAAGAGCTGCGAGAGGTTCTTCTCCGTCTCTCCGATGTACTTGCTCGTCACCGATGCCAGATCCACGCGGTAGAGCGGCAGACCGAGTTTCGTGGCCAGCCATCCCGCGGCGAGTGTCTTGCCCGTTCCCGACGCGCCCATGAAGAGTGCCCGGACACCCGCGCGATAGCGCACCGTCGCGGAGGGGCCCAGGCCGTGGACCAGATCGTCCCGAGCGCGGCACCGCGCCAGGAGAAGCTCCAGCTCTCGTTTCACCTGGGGCACGAGGACGATGGCATCGTCGTGGATGGCGTCCATCAAGGGCTCCGCGAGCGTGCTCATGCCCTCGGATTCCGCCTCCCAGGCCGCTGCGAGCACGTCTTGCAGCTCGGGCGCCGGTCGCCCGTCCAGCTCCGCCTTCTGCCGGGCCAGCCGGCCAAGCTGGGCAATCCGCCCCGCTCCCTGACGGTGCCGTCGGGCCAGCTCCTCGGCGAGGTTCGGTGCGCCCAGTGAGGATTCCCACAGGGCCCGCCGCTCCTCGCTGGGAGGTCGTGGAACGGACCAGCGCAACACCGCGCGGTCCGCCGCGTCGAGCGTGCCCTCGGGGCCGGTGATGGCCAGCACGGGGCCGTCGTAGTACGGCACGTTGGGAAGCACCTTTCGCTCGCCGGGCGCGAGGTCGTGGACATGAATGGGAAGCAGCCCTCGCTGAATCAGGAAGGGCCCCAATCCCCGCTGTAGCTCCGCTCCGAGGAAGAGGGGGGCGCGTCCGAGCGTCATGGCGACCGCCGCCGCCACGGTGCGGGTTTCAGAAACCGACGTGCCGCGCAGCACGAGCGTCGACCGAGGCGAGCCTGCGAGAAAGCGCGCATGCCGGCGCACGCCATCCATGATGGAGGGAGGCAGCGGTACGTCCATGAGGCGGGCCGAGCCGAGCGTTGCCCCAGGCCAGGTGACGTCGTGCCCGGACAACGCCAGGAAGAGCGGCAGCGGCATGGCCAGCGTTTGCTCACACAGAGGCAGGTCCTCCCGGAGGCGCGTCAGCAGCCCGCTGCCCAGGGCCGCTCCGGCGGTGAGGAGGAGCAGGGCCTCCTGGTCTCCGGAAGCGGCCGGCGCCAGTGCGCTGGAAACCAGTCCCAGCGTTGGCCGGGAGGCCTCCACGGGCGCTTGAAGGTACGCGACGGCCCGGCCCACCATCGGGTCCTGCTCGACGGCGGCGACCAGGGCCACTGCCAGGAGCTCCACCAGGGAGAGCCCGAGCACTTCGCCGAGCATGACGAGTCCAGCATCCTCGGAGCCCGGCCGTGTGAGGCGCTCCCGAGCGCGAGCGACCCAGTCCCGCCCTGTTGCATCCAGGTGCTGTCGCAGGAAGCGCAGCTCGATGGCTTCTCCATCCCCTGAGTCCTCTTGGGTGAGGGCCAACGCCGCAAGGACCGTGGTGCGAAGGGGCAGGGAGGACGTCGTCATGCTCCGGTCTCGTCGTATTGGTAGTGGTACTGGATGACGCGGGCGAGCCAGGGAACCCAGCCCGGGTTGATGTCGAGCCCCGCGCGGCGGATGCGGATGTCCGCCTGCGAGGCGGCGAAGACGATGTCCAGATGCGTGCGGGTCGCGACGAGGCAGCCGGGACGGAGGACGAGCGCTCTCAGCCCCATGTGTGCCAGCCGTCGCGTGACGCGGCCCACCGCGAGGAGGGCCGCGCGCAGCATGAGGTTAGCGTCATCCCAGGGGAGTCGATGTGCCAGGGGCGTCGTGAGGCATCGGTCGAAGGGTGGGGGCAGCGCTTCCCCGTGAGACGTCGAGGCGAGCGGTACCCGGGTTCGTGCGTCGAAGGCAACGCATCGTCCCGTGGGTTCGCGGACGAGACGGAACGGTGCTCGCGCGCCGACGCCTGTCTGGAAGCGCACGGGGAGGACGAAGGGGCTGGGCTCGGGCAACGGCCCTGCTGCGGCCTCCTGGAGCACGCGGAACAACGGGTCCGTCGAAGGAACACCCAGGCGCTCGGCGACGTGACAGAGGAGGCGCTCCGGGATTCCAAATTCGGCAAGGGCCGGGTGGTCCGCAAGGAACTCCCCGAGGCCCAGTGCGTTCAGCATGGGCACGAGGAAGAGGAGTCCCCCTGCGACTGTGGGGAGCGCTTCCTCCGTCACGTCGCGCTGGCGAGCATCCTGAGGCGTGGCTCCAGTGTCTCCAGGTGCCTCGTCCGTGTCCGCGCGCACGTGGCGTACCCTCGTCTGCGGAGCCGCACTCACCCCCGCCGGGGACGCGGGTGTGGCATCCAGGGGCTTCGTCACGTTGTCGGAAGTAGGGGCGCCGGAACGAGCCTGCACCGATGGATGCGACGACGCTGCGATGCCCGGAACCACGCCCGTGTCAGCGGGGGCAGTGGGCGTGTCCGGCTCCGGAGGGGCTTCTTCGGGCGATTCCCGTGACGTGGGCAGGTGCGCCGTAGGAGAAGCCTGGAGCGCCCCCAGCACCCGCCATGCCCGCGCTGGGAGATTGGGCGCGGCTACCCGGGATGGCATGTGCGTGCAGAGCGCCACGGCGGCCAGCCACAAGGCACGGGCGTCGCCGGCCCCCCAGGTTCGTGCCCAGCGCGCGAGGGTACGCTGGAGCGGTCCGGAGACCTGCTCCGCCGGGCCCACGTCGTCCAGGGGCAGCCGCGGCGCCGGGCGGGACGGCAGGTGTCCCCACCAGGCTCGGGCGAGCGCGGGTCCATCCTGCCATCGCAGCGCGCCCAACAGGGGGGCCAGTGCGCCGAGCGCGTGCAGCTCGGAGACGAGCGTCACCGCGGCGGCATGGCCCAGCTCTGTTCGCAACGCGCTGGCGAGCGCGAGGCGGAGCGCGTCGTCTCGGGACATCCCCGGGTGCAGTCCAGGAACGGCCAACCGCCAGAACCAGGCGTCCAGGGGCAGCCCTTGGGCAAGCCGGGTGGCCAGCAGCACGAAGGGTTCCAGTTCATCCCGGAAGTAGACCGCCTGCGCGGTGGCGGCGGATTGCGACCTCGCATGCACCGCGAGCCGCGCCACCTCGCGCACGCGTTGCTCCACGACGAGCGAGAGCGCGGCCGGGCTGCGGTCCGCGTGAATCGTTCCGAGCGATAGCTGGCGGATGACCAGCACCCGCCCCCCGGGAGCATCCGGAAGGGATGCGGTGCGCAGTGCATCCTCCAGGAGGACCGCCCCTCTCCGGACGAGCGCGGCGCTGGCCGCCGCGAGCTTCACCTGGCGCACTCGCCGTTCCGCGGTCACCGGAGCAGTGTCCGCCGCGGCGTCGGGAGCAGGCCGCCTCGCTGCTCGGGCTCGGAGAACTTCGCCACCGTCTTCTCGGCGAGGTTCACGCTGGCCGCGCTCGTGGAGAAGACGCGCGCCCGTGCCGTGCCGGTGCCCAGGTCCTCCACCACGGCCTGGACCGTGTGAACGCCGGATGCGAGCAGCACATGGGTGCCTACGCGGATGCGCGATGGGTCCACTTGCAGGTCCAGCACCGTTCCCACCCTGGCGGGGGCAGGCTTCGGCAGGTGCCCGGCGACGATTTCTCCCACGGGGGCGTGGCTCGCGAGCAGCAGCGCCGAGCGCACCAGGTCGTTCATCAGCGCCACGGCCTGGGTGCGTGACGGGTTCATCTGCGCGAAGAGCCAGTCCACCAGCTCCTGAAGCTGGCGCCGGCTCGTGACCTCCAGCGTGTTCCACTGGGGCAGCCGGGCCAGGTCCCTCAGGTCCCACGGCGCGTCATACTCGCTGAGCATCGACGCCCATTCCATCCGGACGCGTGGAGGCACGTCGCCGAAGAGGAAGTAGAGGTACGTGGCCACCTTGGCGGTGTTTTCCAGCTCACGGGCCGCGGCTCGAGCGACGTCCGGCCGCCCGTGCGCGGTGTCCATCAGGTCGCCGAACGAGGTGATGGGCAACGCCAGCTTCACCAGCTCTGCCCAGCCGCGGTGGACGAGGCTGGCCAGCTCCAGCGTCGCGGTGACGACCCTGGCCTGGGAGACAACCTGGCTCTGCGCGGTGAAGACACGGTTCACGCCTTCACCCGAGCGGCTGGGCGCGCGGGTGATTTGGGGGCTGTCTCTTATACCCATCTGACGCTGCCGACGATCTTACG